>JANOTN010000214.1:0-2185 GCA_031416375.1 Ilumatobacteraceae bacterium | reverse complement strand
CGGCGCGAGCCGACGCCGAACTCCCGGCTTGCGGCGCGAGGAGGTGGCGATGCTCGCTGGCGTGTCGATTACCTGGTACACGTGGCTTGAGCAGGGCCGCCGCATAAACGCTTCCGATGATGTGCTTGCAGCGATCGGCCGCGCACTCAAACTCGACGAGGTGGGGATCGGCCATCTGCTGGCGCTCGCCCAACCGACGACGTCACCAGTTGCTGCTCCCCAGGAGGCACCGAGCGCGCTCGTGCGGCTGATCAACTCGATGGAGCCTGCTCCGGCGTATGTGCTCGGCCCGCGGTGGGAGTTTCTGGCATGGAACAGCGCTCAGGCACGCCTGTATCCGCGAATCGTTGAACTGGAAGGGATCGAGCGCAACCTATTGTGGGTGCTATTCGCTGATCCGTTCACGCGAGAATTGATCGTCGACTGGGATATCCATGCCCGCCAGGCGTTGGCCGAATTCAGGGTAGGCACCACGGCATTGCGGGGTGACGCCGAGTTGGCCGAGTTGGTTGGCAAGCTGGCGGCCGGGAGCGACGAGTTCGCTCGTTGGTGGCCTGAGCACGACGTTTCACAGTTCGAAACCCGGTTGCGGCGTTTCCGACATCCGGCGGCCGGCATCTTGACGTTCGAGTACCAACAACTTGCCCCCGTCGAATGGCCCGCTCTTCGGGTCGCTTGCCAACTCCCCGTCCCCGGCGACGACAGCGCCGAACGGCTCGCCGTCCGCCACTACCTGGTATGACCCCGCGACCGATTCGAAACGTGCTGGTCATCTGGCGTATCCCCGGCTGTCATGTTGGTCCGGCACGATGGCCGCATGACATTTGCATCGGAGATTCGAATCGTTTCCGCCGACCATCCGACATATGAACGAGATATCGCACAGTTTCTGGCGGAACTGCGCGCCGAACGTCGGTTCTTCGGGCCAACAGCTTCTGCAAATCCGAAACCGTTCCCGTCGCTGATCGTCGGCCTTGAGGGTCGAGGTGGCTTCCGGACCGCAGCCGTCGAGTGCGGCAGGTTCGTCGGCCTGGCGCGTGTTGACGGTGCTGGCGAACTGTTGATCGCCGTGTCGGAGAGTCGCAGAGGAATCGGCATCGGCACGATGCTCGGTCGGGCAGCGACCGAACGCGCCGCTGACCTTCATTACGGCCGGATCGTGCTGCGATCCACTCGCCGCAGTCGAGCAGCCCGACGTGTCGGCGAACAACTCGGGTGCCTCGTCGTTGAACACGCTAGAGGCCGCACCGACTTGTTGATCCCAGTCGGCCGCCAGGCACAATCCGCCTGACCGCCGATTCGTTCACGGGGACCAGCCGGTGGGGAGTTCTTTTCGCCATGGGGGGTCCGCTCCTCGACGACCACACACGATTCCGGCGACCGCCGTGGCGGCACGGATGGCAGGGACGAGGTGCTCAAGCGAGCCCAGATCGTCAACTGAGTTACCTGACTCCAACCACCAACATAAGAAACCGGCGTCGAACGAGTCACCTGCACCGATCGTGTCAACCACCTCGACTGGCTGCACCGGCACTGTGGCATCGCCGGTGGCTGTCAGCACGAGGACCGCGTCACCGCCCGCTGTGACAAGGATCGCTCGCGGACCGTGGTCGAGCAGCGCCCGCGCCGCAACTATCGGCTCGACTCCGGGAGCGAGATAGGCGAGATCTTCGTCACTGACCTTCACGAGATCCGCCCCGGACATCACGCGTCGGACGCAAGCGACATAGGCCTCGCGATCCGGAATGATCAACGGGCGGCAGTTCACATCAACCATCACGACACAGTCATCAGCAACGTCTGCAACCATTCGCTCGACCGTGTCAGCCATTGGTTGCAACACGAGCCCGAGGCCACCCGTGAACAACACCGACGGCAAAACCGCTGACGACACCACTGACGACACCACGGGGACCTCACTCAACGCCGGTGCGGATGTTCCGTCGATGTAGAACCGATAGCTGGCGGTGCCGCGTTTGTCGAGTTCTGCAGCGGCCAGCGTGGTCGGCATCGTGACGCGGGGCACGAATTCGGTCGTCACAGCGTCGGCTTCGAGTTGCGCTGCCAGCATCGTACCGAACCGGTCATCGGAGATCGCCCCGACAAACGCCACCGGCGCGCCCAGCCGTCCGCAGGCTCGCGCTGTGTTAAACGGTGCTCCACCGAGCTTGGCATTCACCGTGCC
>JANOTN010000213.1:0-5391 GCA_031416375.1 Ilumatobacteraceae bacterium | reverse complement strand
TCGTAGCACCGGCCATCAGCTGGTCGGCCATTGCGGTCCAGTTCGTGCGGAACTGTTCAATGACTTTCATCTGCTCTTCCGCCTGGGCATTCGCCGCGTCCGTTGTACCGGTGTACGTGGTCGGCGGACTCGTAGCTTCGGGAACGGTCGGAACCGCTGTGCTCGTCGCAGGAGTGTCCTTCGACGCCGGGAGCGTCGTCGGCGGCGTTGTCGGCAACGGCGTGTCGCTCGTCGTGACTCGTTCGCTTCCGCATCCACTCAAGATCAGACAGATCAGGAGTCCGACAAATGTTTGGCGTGCTCGCTGGTGCAAGGGCGGCCGCCTTATTTCAAACTGGAGCGAGCGACTGCGACGTTGTGGTCGGATCTCAAGATGCGTTGTGCTCGAGTTCATGTTCGACGGCGCGGCGAATCCACGATGAGATCGACCGATCGTCGGCATCGGCTGCGTTGCGGATCCTGTCCAGCGTTTCTGGGGGGAAGCGAACCGGCACAAGCTCGGTGAGTTTCGGATTCCGGCGTTGGGCTGGGCCCTGAGGCGTTTGGTTCTCGGGGTCGGCGTAGAAGTCTTGTTCTTCGGTTCGAGTCATCTTCTTGGTCATCGGTCCTCCAGGTATTGGTCGGCAAGGTGCTTCGCTGCGACGTAGCAACCAATCGGTCGGCAGCGGGTTGGATCGTTCGAGTCGGATCGGGCGAGCGGGACCACCAGGATCTCGCCGTGAACTTCGGCCACCATCAGCCAGTCTGCTGGCGGTTTGGCCGGGTAGAAGACCGGGTCGGATTGCCAGACATCTTGAATGTCGTCGATTCCAAGTCCGGCGTGTTTGAACAGGTGGGCTGCTTGGCTGTCGATCTCGAACGGATCGTTGTCATCGAGTTGATCGAGATCGAATAGATCAGCCATCCAACCTGACTGTAATACAAACGGATACAGAATGAAACCGGTGGCGGTGCCGCTTGGTTGTTTGACTGATGTTCGCCCGGCAGTTAGAGCGGAGATCCTTCGCCCGCCAAAAGCGATCGTCGTGGTGGCATGTATCAGAAATGTATCAATCCGCTGAGCAGTGGCCCGTCCGCCACGGTCCATCTCGTGTTGTACCGTTCGACATCACCGCAGGTCAGCGGCACTGTCCATCACGAAACAGCACACGACGATACGATCCGGACAGCCTCCTGCCAGATTTGGGAGCAGGGGGTCGGAGGTTCGAATCCTCTCATCCCGACTAGATCTAGCAGGTATCATACGATTACCGCTAGCTCAGACACGACCACCGGCAAGCACCGGCCGCGGCAAATCGGGACGTACGCGTCGCAGCGATCTGCGTTGGCCGCCGCCCGTGCGACGAAGGCCGAGGATCGCTCGACTGAGCGGGGCACGGTGAGTTGGTTGGTTCGTCGCTATGTCGCCGGTCGGACCGACATCACCGAGAAGTCGCAAGAGCAATACGCCTGGGCAATCCCCCACATCGAGAACGGGCTGGGAGCGATCATGCTGTCAACGCTCGACCGTGACGATGTCGCCGGTTGGATCGACCGCTTGGCCGCTGGCGGCAAGTTGTCGCGGCGGAGCGTGCAGATCTGCCGGACGGTGTTGCGAGCAGCATTGAGCGAAGCCGTCGAAGAAGGGCTCATCTCGCGCAGCCCTGCAGCGCGTGTGGGGTTGCCGCGCACTGTTACCAAGCCGGTCAAGGAGAAAGAAACAGTCGCTTGGACAGCACCCGATGTCGATCGCTTTCTTGACGCGACCGCGAATCATCGCTGGGCGATCGCGTTCCGGCTCGGCGTGCTCTACGGACTGCGGCGTAGCGAAGTACTGGCGCTGCGTTGGGATGATGTCGACGTCAAGGCAAACACGTTGCGGATCGACGAAAGCCTGGTGGCGACGAACACCGGGGCGGCGTGGAGCAACGCCAAGAACGAACGCTCAAGACGGGTGATCCCGATCGACGCCGAGACGATGCGCGTGGTCGCCCGCCGCCGCGCCGAGCAAGCTGCCGAACGGCTCGCCGCCGGCACCGAGTGGGAGCACAACGACCTGATCATCGCCACCCGTTCCGGTCGACTGGTGCTGCCACGATCATTCGACCGCTCCCTCGCCCTCGTCATCGACAACGCCGGACTACCGAGGCTCACGAGCCACGGTTTGCGTCACGCAGCAGCCACGCACATGGTCCAAGGTTCGAACGACCTCGGTGAGTTGAGAGCGATAGCCGACATCCTCGGGCACAGCCCCGAAATGCTGATGAACACGTACGCCCACGCTTTGCCGAGCAGCCAAGCAGCCGTGGTCGACAGGCTGACCCGGCCGGCTCATTGACCGTTCAGTCCGCCACCGACGGCTGACGGATGGAACGACCGACCCTGGTCGCCGCCTGCGGGCACGCCCAGCGCGACATCGACTACCTCAACCAGGCCGACGGATGGACCCCAAACCCACCGACAATGGCCGAGATCGCCGTCTGAAACCTGCCGAGTCGGCGGTACGGCATCATGACGCCACTCGATGCTGCGGGCCCAAACGCACAAGCGGCCGAGCGATATCACGCGAACTGCTTTGCGTGACGGTGACTTCGAGGTAGCACGTAACGCGCGTCCGCCAGCCGGCGGTACCGGACGCGGGGACTGGTTCGCGGGCACCGGGATTATCGGACGCGCTGTAAGGGTAGATATGTCGGTGCCGAGCGCCTTGGCGCGTTCGCTGGCGCGCTGTTCTGTGCGGCGGCGTGAAGTCACGGGGAATGGGATGCAGGGCACGCGGGTTGGTCAGCTTGTGAGTGAGTTCTTCGCCGTCGTGTGGTTCGCCGCGGCGATCGGTGGAGGGCTGTTGGTCGTCGTAGCGGCGTTCGCTCCACGCGATCGGCGGCGCTTTCCACTACTGGCCGCTGGCGTCTGCTTCGCGATCGCCGGCTTGCTTGGGATCTTGTCGATCGGGATCCTGTTCGTAGCACTGTCCGCGGTGTGTTTCGTGTTCTCCGAACGAGCGCACCGTCGCTCAGCGTCGCCGCCGTCAAGTGCGTGACTGCGCTGCCGGGCTTCACGTCTCACAGCCAGTCGCCCTTATGTGGATGTCCGCATAAAACCGATTGGGGGTATCCACTTAACCGGACCAGGCCAGGTCAGGCAGTTCTCCATGGCCGATTGGCCGGTGGGCGGTCGAGGGTGGGCGGGTGACACCCCAGCCGGCACGCCCGGCGGGCGTGTGCGCCTTGGGATGGGGGTTGAGGATGAAGTCCGCGGTAGCGGACGGGATCGTGGCCGCCGGCGAGTTCGAGGACGCGGTGGAAGACCAGGCCTCGGCTGCGGGAGGTGCGGCGGTTGAAGCGGAACACGAACTCGTTTAGGTAGGCCTGCAGGTGTGCCTCGTCGACTGAGCCCTGGTGGGTGCCCAGCAGCCACCGCTTGGCCAGCGACGCGACCCGGTGCACGCCGGGCAGTTGCCCGAACGGGTCGTCGCCGCGAAGACGGGCGGCGCGCTGGCTGCGTCGGTCGCGGGTGTAGCCGAGTTCGTTGATGCCGCTGTAGCCCTGCCAGGCGTCGGTGATGACGGTGGCGCCCGGCGCGACGTGGGCGGCGACGAACGGGTGCAGCGAACCGGCGGAACGCGCGCCCCGAAGTGCTGCCGCAGAACGACACTCCTCAACGGGTTGGCAACGCGGTCCGAACGAATCCTCGGTGTCTCGGCGACCCGCCGCAGGGTGGGCAGGCGCCTGCCCGGCAACGCGCGTCCGCCAGCCGGCGATACCGGACGCGGCGCGGTGGGACGTTTGGGCGCGGGTATCGGATGGCCCGGCGACGGCGTGCGGCGGGTTCCCGGCGTGCTCCTTCTGCTCGGCGGTACGCTGGTGTTATGCTGGAGCACGTCGAGGAGATCCCCGAGCTTGATGTCGCTGCGATGGTCGCCGACATGCGGCCACCGACCGACGATGACGTACCGACCGCGCTCGATGGCACGCCGCTGGACACGCCGGACAAGGTGATCGCCTACCTCGTCGAGATCAACGCTCGGCGCCAAGCTGCGGTACGGCGTGCCAGCTGAGGGATCCACTCGTTTCGACCCCGAACGGATCATCGCGGTCTTCGACGCCCACGCCGTGGAGTGCGTGATTGTTGGCGGCTTCGGTGCCCAGGCCCATGGCGCGCATCGCCAGACCATCGACATCGACGTGGTGCCTCGCAGCACCGATGACAACCTCGGCCGCCTCGCGGCAGCGTTGCGCGAGCTGGGTGCTCGGCTTCGAGTCGGTGGCATGGCCGACGAGGCGGCCCGCCAGCTGCCGGTCACCGTTGATGCAGCGACGCTTCGTGGCTTCGGGAGTTCGACGTGGATGACGGATGCGGGGCCGGTCGACGTGCTCGGTGACCTCCCCGTAGCTGGCGGTCGTCGGACCTACGAGGAGCTGCTCCCGCGTGCGGTACCTCGTCGAGTCCACGGTGTCGTGATCCGTCTCGCCGCGCTCGACGACATCGTGGCCAGCAAGGAACATGCCAACCGGGACAAGGACCGCGAGGCCCTCCCGGAACTGCGCCGACTCCAACAGCGCCAATCCCAACTCGAGGAGTAGCCCACCAAGCACTGCCGACTCCCGGCGTTCTCGGGCACCCGCACGGAGCGTTATCCCCGTTGCTTCCGGATACCCGGCCGATCTGTGAGACCGCGACGTCGAGCATGAGCTCGTCGACGGGCTGCTTCGTCGTCGGCACACGGTACGTGGCGAGCGCCGAGCCGGGTCTTCCGGGGGACGCTTCGGAGTTGTTGGCGGTGCCGACGCGCCGCGGGTTACCGGTTGAGTGATTGCTTGACGAACGAGCGGGACCACCAAGATCTCGCCGTGGACCTCGGCCACCATCAGCCACACCCGCAAACCCGGTGAGGCGCTGTCGAGTTCAGAAGCCAGCGCTACAGGGCGAGTGGGCCGCCGGTGGCGTTTCTTATCGGCGGGGTAGGCCAGGTTCTTTCGCCCGGGACGAGGTTCATGGCCACGTAGGCATCGAGCAGCCAGTTGGCGGGTTCGTCGCCGAACACGTAACTCACGAGATCCACGTAGGCGCGTCGAAACCGTGGACCGTGACCGGAACCAACGCCTGCCAATACGTGGGCGAACTCGTGGACCAGCGTTGCCTTTGTCATCTGGGGTGCGGCAAGCCGCACTACCGGACGAGTGCTCCCCCGCACCGTCGTTGACGACGACTCGGCATCCGAGCGGGCAGCCATCACTGGCACTTCGCCGTGTGGCCACCAAACCGCCAATGTGATCACGCCCGCCAACGGCACCAACTCATCGAACGGCACGATCGATTCGTACGAGGTCCCTTCGAAGGCGGCGATCTCGGCGGCGTAGACGGACGAGCGACCCACATCTGGCGTGGCACCACTCATCGAGCACGACCGAT
>JANOTN010000212.1:0-19346 GCA_031416375.1 Ilumatobacteraceae bacterium | reverse complement strand
ATCGTGCGCCACGAGGCGCCATGAGACCGAGCGGAGATGAAAGGGCTCCGCCGTTGGTCTGTCGCAGCAGGCCACCGAAGCTGAGGGCAGCCTGACCCTGGGGAGCACGGGGGAAGGTGGGAGCAGCCCTGACAACGACGGGACGGATCGGCACTGTCAGACGATCCGGGTTCGGCAAGCAAGACGGGAAAGCGTACGAGAGAAACCAGCGTCAAAGCTCCTTAAGAGTTCCACCAGCTCCAACCTGACGGATATGGGCTGGACGCAATGCACACCCCCCTGATCGGGGGCGACTCCGAAGCCGTCTTGATTGTGGCGGTGGGGAGGCCACGAGGAAAGCCTGCGGCGTACTCGTGGCGATGTTGCAGGGGCATAGTTGGGCGCTTCACCCGTCGATCGGATCATGGTGAACGTGGGAACCATCCCGGTGTCGCCCTTCCCGCCTGCCATCCAGGTAGGCGACGGGCAGGCCTGCTGTCGGCTGATGGGGCCGGGATGGGACGGAGGCCCCGTAGTAGTCCGAGATCGGGAAAGCCGGTCACATGGCCAAGGGGGCCAGCAGTCCGCAGCAGAAGTGTTGGAAGATCAGGAGGTCAACGGTGAATACCGATGCGTCATGGCCATCGCCGCAAGCGGCGTGGCTGAGAGTACTGAAGATCCAAACCAAGCTGCATCAATGGGCCATCGACGGGCCTGACCGTCAATTTGATGACCTCTACAACCTGGTGTCTGACCCGGCGTTCCTCGTGGTTGCGTGGGAACGGGTCAGGGGCAACCGGGGGGCACGATCCGCCGGAGTCGATGGGGTGCAACCTCGCTCGATCGTCTTTGGTGCCGGTGCGTTCCTTGTTGGGTTACGAGCTGAGCTCAAGACCCGAACGTTTCGGCCTTTGCCCGTGCGTCAACGGATGATCCCGAAAGCCAACGGCAAGTTGCGTGGCCTCGGGATTCCAACCGCACGAGACAGAGTGGTGCAGGCCTCCTTGAAACTGGTGCTCGAGCCGATCTTCGAAGCGGATTTCCACCCGTGTTCCTACGGGTTCCGCCCGAAGCGCCGAGCCCACGACGCGATCGCTGAGATCCACCATTTCGGTTCCCACGGCTATCCGTGGGTGCTGGAGGGCGACATCAAAGCATGCTTCGACGAGATCGATCACACCGCCCTGTTGGGTCGTGTGCGGGATCGGATCGGGGACCGTCACGTCGTGGACTTGGTCAAGGCATTCTTGAAAGCCGGCATCCTCACCGAGGATGGTGTCGTTCGAGATACGAGCGCTGGCACACCCCAAGGTGGCATTCTGTCGCCGTTGCTGGCCAACATCGCGCTGTCAATCCTCGACGACCATTACGCCGCCGAGGCCGCAGGGCAGATGGCAACCGCCAACGACCGTGAACGGCGTCGACGTCACGGCCTGGCCAACTATCGCCTTGTGCGATACGCCGACGATTTCGTCGTCATGGTGGCCGGAACCCGTGAAGACGCCGAACGTCTCCGTGAGGAGACAGCCACGGTACTTCTCCCGATGGGGCTACGCCTCTCGCCGGAGAAGACGACGATCTGCCACGTCGACGAAGGCTTCGTGTTCCTGGGATTCCGCATCCAGCGGAAACAGAAACGGGGCAGCCAGAAACGATACGTGTACACCTACCCATCGAAGAACGCCCTCGCGGCGATCATCGACAAGGTGCGCACGATCACCAGGACGATAGGTCGCAACAATCCGCTCACCGATCTCCTGCGCCGACTGAACTCGGTGCTTCGAGGTTGGACCAACTACTTCCGTCACGGCGTGTCAAAAGCAACCTTCAGTTACCTGTCCGCCTACACATGGCGTCGCGTGGTCTACTGGCTTCGCCGAAAACATCCCCGTGCCAACTGGAAATGGCTCCGCCGTCACTACCTACCCGGGTGGTGGCCAACGGAGGGAGAAGCGACGCTCTTCAACCCGGCAACGGTTCCGGTCACCCGATACCGCTACCGAGGCAAGAACATCGCCACACCATGGGAGCAGACGACGATCAACACCGCCGCATGAACCCGGCGACACGGGCCAGCAAAGAGCCGGATGCGGGGAAACTCGCATGTCCGGTTCGGAGGAGCGGGCCAGGGAAACGAGCGGACCGAAAGACCGCAACCGCGCCCTGGCTCGACTCCTACAACGCGCGACCAGACCGGGCGTGAGCTCCAACGCGGTACCACTACTCGGCCAGGCGTGATGCCCAATAGCCCGGCCGGTGGTGGTTGTGGGCAACCGCCAAGACGGTGAAATGGTCGGGAAGCACGGCGTAGACGACTTGGTAGGGGAACCCGACGACCCGAACGCGACGGACCTCGCCCACATGGCTCTCGATCGAGACCGGCGAGCCGATCCTTGGCCGCCGCACGGCCGACCGCACCGCGGCGCCGACCGCAACGATGAAGTCGTTGCCAACGCCGGTTGTCTGGGCGTCGTACCACGCCGCCGCCTGATCCAAACTCAGCGTCCGCGCTGGGGTGGATCTGAAGCCGCCGCCTCACACCTTCGGATACTTTGCCAGGAGGCGTTGCTCGACGACGTCCCAGTCTTCACACACCGTTTCCCCGGAAACGACACCCTGGAGGCGACGCTCGATCTCACGCACCCATTCATCCGACTCGACGAACTCGTCCGCGGCTGGCTCGAGGAGGCGCGCCAGGAGTTCCGCGATGAAGGCGTCGCGCTCGCGATTGGGTAGCGCTAGCACCTGGTCAACGAGGGCGGCCGTGTCAGCTCCCATGCGATCACGATACATCATCATGCCGCAGGCTGCCCGCCTGCCGCCCGGTCGATGGCGTTTCTGAGTGTCGTTGCTCTCGCGGTTGCTCTCATGGACGACGTCGGCGAGGATGTCGGACCGGTATCCGAGATCACTTCGCTGCCTGCTGTTGAGAAGCCGATGAGAGGATTCCGACGCTCTCGGCGAAGTTCGTGTGGCCGCCGCCTGCCACCAAGGTTTTGCTCCCCTGAACTGGGTGCGCAGTTCGTCGCTTCTCACGGCAGGCGTCTGCCAATGACCGCACCCAGGGGGAGGGGTTATCGACATCGCGACCTGACAGAAACGAGGGGGTTTGAGCCTGCCAGTTCCCCGGCTTGATCACCGCCCGCCGCCGTCGCCACGTTCGTCGAGGTGCACGCACGTCGACAGCGGTCGGTTACTCCCGCGGAGCCCACGAGCGGGCATCGCGTGGCTATCAACCAGGTACGACGCGACAGCATTCGCCGATCCGCCGGAATCCCTCCCGTTCCGCTCGTGACAGAACTCGGCGTCCCGGCGTTTCTGTCACGGGTTTTCGTGCACGTCCACGAATTCGGGGCCACGCGATGCCTCTGCGATCGCTTTTGGGGTCACGCGTAGCCGACCGGTTGGGCCACACTGTCGTGATGGCACCGCGGTCGGTCATGTGGTTTCGACGTGATCTGCGGCTGACCGACAATCCGGCATTGGCGGCGGCTTGCGAATCGGGTTCGGTGCTCCCACTGTTCGTGCTCGACCCGTCGTTCGCTGGAGCTGGCGCGCCCAGACAGGAAATGTTGGCTTCGTGTGTGCGCGAACTGCACCGAATGACGGACGGCGCTTTGGTCGTGCGGCATGGCGACCCGACTGTCGTCGTGCCCGCGATAGCCGCCGAAGTCGACGCCGAAACCGTGTATGTCGCCAAGGATTTCGGACCGTATGGTCGTCGCCGTGACGAACGGGTGGCGACCGCGTTGTCGGGTGCCGGGCGTCGGTTGTGGGGCGTTGGATCGCCGTATGCCGTCGAACCTGGCGGAGTGGTGAAAGAGGACGGTTCCGGTTACTCGGTGTTCACACCGTTCGCACGTCGCTGGCGTGCTCAAGACTGGGAACCACCGCTCGAGCAACCCGGATCGCCCAACTGGATCGAAGCGCGCAGCGATGCAGGGCTGCCCGCCGGATCCGGCGAGCTGCCCCTCCCAGCCGTCAACGAAACGGAGGTGATCGACGAGTGGCGTCAGTTCCAGCTCGACGGCCTCGACCAGTACGCCGCTCGACGGGACTTTCCGGCGATCTCTGGAACGAGTCGGTTGTCGCCGATGCTTAAGTTCGGTGTCATCCACCCTCGCCAACTTCTTGTCGACTGCGATGACCGTGACGAAAGCCATCGAACGTTCCAGTCAGAGTTGGCGTGGCGCGACTTCTACGCTGACGTGCTGTATCGCCGTCCATCGAGCGCTTGGGAGAACTTGGATCGACGATTCGACCGACTTCACGTCGATACCGACGGGGCAGCCCGGGCACGGTTCGAACGGTGGTGTTCCGGGCACACCGGTTTCCCCATCGTCGACGCCGGAATGCGGCAACTCACGGCGACCGGCTGGATGCACAACCGGGTCCGGATGATCGTCGCCAGCTTTCTCGTCAAGGATCTCCATCTGCCCTGGCAGTGGGGTGCCCGATTCTTCATGACTCACCTGCTCGACGGCGACCTGGCATCGAACAGTCATGGTTGGCAATGGGCAGCCGGTTGCGGCACCGACGCAGCACCGTTCTTCCGCGTGTTCAACCCCACTACCCAGCAGGAGCGGTGGGATCCGGACGGCGAATATGTGCACCGCTGGATTCCTGAACTCGATACCGCCGACTACCCAGCGCCGATCGTCGACCATCGGGCAGAACGGATCGAGGCGCTCGCTCGGTACGAGATTCTGAAGCAACGCTGACCGCCGACTTCCCGGCCCCAAGCGTTTCGTCGGTGCATCCAGAACGTGGGTCGGCTCCGTAACTCGGGTGAGGGCAATCCAACGCCCTCTGCACAAACAGAGGAGCACCTGATGGCACGATACGTCAACACGATCCGGTCGGCCCGGAGCCAGACCGACGCGTTCGACTTCATGGCCGATCTTCGGAACTTTGAGCAATGGGATCCGGGCGTCCGCCAGGTCACTCAAATCACCGGCGACGGAGGCGGCGCCGACGCGGACTTCGATGTCGTCGTCGACGCACCGCGCGGAGGATTGACCCTGCGCTACCACACGCCAATCCACGAGCCACCGAATCGCGTCGTCGTGAGGGCCAGAAGCAGGTTGTTCACCTCAATCGACACGATCACCGTGCAAGCCGACGGCCAATCGAGCATCAACCTGATTGGGCGCACGATCGTGGTAACTGGTGCGACCTCGGGACTCGGTCGGCATGCGGCCCAACGATTCGCCGCTGCCGGCGCGACCGTGGTCATCTCCGGACGCGATCGAGCCAAGGCGGATCGAGTCAAAGCCGAAATCTCAGCGGAGACAGGATCCAAAACGATTGACATTGCGATTGCCGATATGGGGGAGCTCGATCAGGTTCGCAACCTCGCCGAGGCGCTTCGAGCGAAGCACGAACGAATCGACGTACTCGTGCACAACGCCGGCGCGCTGAGTGCCGAGCGGGGCACGACATCGGATGGGTTCGAGGCGACGGTCGCGAGCCAAGTGCTGGGGCCTTTCCTGCTCACCAGCCTGCTCGTCGACCGCCTGGCCGCGGCCGCACCTGGCAGAGTGATCGCGATCTCGTCAGGCAGCATGTACGCCACCGGGCTCACCACTGATCACCTCCAAATGGAACAACACGAGTATCGCGGCACTGAACAGTACGCACGAGCCAAACGCGCCCAAGTCACGCTCAACGAAGCTATGGGCCCAACGAGTTCCGAGCGAAGAAGTCGTGTTCCAGGCGATGCACCCTGGGTGGGCCGACACCCCTGGAGTCAAGACATCCCTACCGACATTCCACAAGATCACAGGGCCTTTGCTCCGATCAGTCGAGCAGGGCGCCGACACCATGGTGTGGCTCGCCGCTGACGATCGCCTTCCCCGCAGCACTTCGGGCGGCTTCTGGCTCGACCGGCGTCAGCGTCCAATCCACAAGCTGCCACGCACATGTCGCCGGGCTGGCAATCACGCTCCACGAATCGAACCTTCCGTCCGATCTGACAGAATCAGCTGACCTTGAACTCTGGTTGATCGAACCCGACGCGAATGGCAACGTCGTCGATCTGGTATCGCTCGGTGTCGTCGGCACTGACCGCCCCGAGTCGTTCGCCGTGCCGGCCGGTTTCGACCCGTCGCGGTACTCAGTCGTCGACATTAGCGTCGAACCGCATGACGGGAACGCAGCGCATTCGGGCCGATCAATCCTGCGAGGCGGTCTCGCCGACGTGTGAGCGCGCCTGGGGAGTTGGTCCCAGCGGCTGACGGTTGACGGTCGACTGGTAGGGTCGGTTGGACAACCTTGGTTGGGACGCCTCGTTTGTCCGGTTGAAATCAGCACCGCAGACCTGACACCTATTCTGAGCTGTTCACGAATGGAGCCACCATGCCCGAGAAATCCCCACAGAAACCGGCTGCCAAAAAGGCCGGCAAGACACTCAAGGAAAAGCGCGATGCCAAGCGCGAGAAGAAGGACACGCGCTCCAAGAGCCTCTAGCCAGATCCCGCCGCTGCGATGTGGCGATTGTCCAATGCCGGCACGGCCGTGGGAACTACTGCAGTTGGGTAATTGTGGTTCGCCAATCGAGACGCAAGCCGGATGGCTGGTGCTGACGCACGGCGTCGGGGCGATGCGGACCTACTCATTGGGCGCGATCCTGCTTGATCTCGATGATCCACGCCGAGTAATTGCGTGCAGTGACGGTCCAATCCTGACACCAACAGCGGGGCGACGTGACGGCTATGTCCCGAACGTCGTCTACACATGTGGTGCGTGCGCCCACGATGACACGCTGATTCTTCCGTACGGAATCGGCGACCAATCAATCTCGATCGCCACCTTGTCGATCAACGCACTGCTTGCGGTCCTGCTTCCGGTGTAGGCCCGCAGTCGGGCGCTCGACATACTGCAGCAATGACTGATGTCAGCACCCATCGCTGCCCGACTTGCGGACCTGATGATGCGTCTCAGGCGCTTGCGTGGCATGGCGCGGGCTCGGCTGGAACTGAGAACCTGATTGACGAGTCGCATTTTATGGTGTCGATCATCCGATGTCCGGAATGCGGTCAGGCTCACATACACGTCTTCGCCGAGACGGTTGATTGGGTTTATAGCGAGGACCCTCAGACGGTCATCCGATTCGCAGTCTCGGACACCGAGGCGAGCCAGCTGCGTGCGAGCCCAACGGGCGCGATGGAGTCCGTCGTGGCGCAACTTGGCTCCAACCGACACCGAGCGCAATCGCATTGGCCATCAGATGGGCCGAAATCGGCCTCCTTCGTGACCGGCCGATTCACGATCCCCCACGACTGAGTTCCGGGCCGGTTCAGCTCAGCCAGATCCGGTCAGTCATCGCTGATTTTCTCGACATCCAGTAACCGCTAATCAGAATGCGGGACAGGTGTCGGTTGAGGACGATGATCAGGAGTGTCATCTGCTCGTCTACGAGGTCGCGTTGTGAGAATCGCGGCTGAAGCGACAGCGGAGAGCACTGAAGCGACGAGGATCGCCAGCTTGGCGTTCGACTGATCGACCGGGTCGGTGAGGGCCAACTCGGTGATGAACAACGCGACAGTGAACCCGATGCCGGCTGCGGCGCCGATTCCCGCGATCTGATGCGGGGCCGATCCTTCGGGGTAGTCGGCGAGCCCTGCTCGAACGGCCCCGCCGGTGGCGAGCACGACTCCCAGCGGCTTGCCAACCAGCAACCCAAGGAACACACCCCATGTAATCGGGGAGCGGGCAGCATCCCGGAGTCCGTCGGCAGAAATCGCGATCCCACTGTTGGCAAGAGCAAAAATCGGCACGATCACGTAGCTCGTCCAAGGATGGAGCACATGCTGGAGCCACTCGACGACCGAGACCGACCCTTTCGCAAGTTCGCTCGTCGCGTGGGCGGCTTCGGCGTCGGAGAGGTCGATCAACTCATCACTGTCGATCAGTTCCGGCTGGATCCTGGGCGTCGTCGGGGCCAACAAACCCATCGCCACACCGGCGATCGTGGGGTGAATCCCGGCCTCATAGAGGGCGAACCACACCACCGAGCCGATCACGACATACACCCAGGTCGAGTGCAGGCGCAGGCGACGGACCGCCACGGTTACGACGATGCCCAACGCCGCGGCAACCAGCCAGCCAAACACCACACCGGTTGAATACACCGCAGCGATGATCACGATCGCGCCGATGTCGTCGACGATTGCCAGGCCGAGCAGAAACGCTCTCAGCGACGCCGGGATGCGATTCCCTGCTACGGCGAGAACACCTATCGCGAGTGCGATATCGGTAGCCATCGGGATCGCCCAGCCCCGTGGTGCCGTCGAGCCGGCGATCGCGAGATACACCAGCGCCGGAACCAGCATGCCTCCGAGCGCGGCCGCACCAGGCAGCAGCGCAGTGCGTCGCGTTGCGAGGTGACCGGTGGCAAGTTCGCGTTTGATCTCGAGACCCACCACGAGGAAGAAGACGGTCATCAAGCCGTCGTTGATCCAGTGGCGCAGATCGAGGTCCAACGTGTTCCCCGCAACCGAGACTGCCAACCGACTGCTCCACAGATCCTCGTACGACGCGGACCACGGGGAGTTGGCCCAGACCAGAGCGATGATCGCGCCACCGGCGAGGAGGACGGCACCGGATGCCTCGGTGGCGAGGAAGTCGCGGAGCGGTGACAATATGCGAACGATTGGCGAACGATTTCGGCGACTGGCGCGAGTCATAGAGTCTCCTTGACATCGCCGACCAGACTTCCCGGCACACCTCAGTTCAGTACGAGGCACTATACCCAGGCCGTCCCTGACCAAACCAGCGGCGAGTTAGCCGCCGCCGTACCGCGAAGGGGCCGGCCCGAAGGCCGGCCCACATCGACGTGCCTAGTTGCTGGGATTCAGAGCTTGCCGTGCTCGAGCGCGTCGAGCTCGCGCTCGATCGCCAACAATTCTTCGGGTGTTCCCTGAACCTTCGGGCCCGTGAACCACTTCTTGGCCGACAGACTCCAATAAGCCCAGAACGCCAGCACCGACAGGAGAATTAACGGGCCGGTGAAGTTGAAGTTGTTCTGCCGGAAGAAGCTGTTGCCCTCGCTCGCAAATTCTTTGATTTCGTTACCGCCACCCGAGATCGGCCAAAACGGCCAGAACAGTGGGGAGAAGAACAGCACGGTGATCAAAGCGATCCAGATGATCGCCGTCCAGCCGACCAGCTTGTGTTTGCCTTTGAGGTGCCAAGGACCGGTCTTGAAGTCGGGATTGGTCAGCCGGAGGTAGATCGGTATCGAATAGGCGATGTAGAGCCCGATCACGCAGATCCCGGTCATCGCGAAGAACGCCGTCGAGTACCGTCCGGCACCCGAGCCCTTGACGTACAGCGAGCTCGACCCGACGATCGCCGAGAGCACGACGCCCAGCCACACCGCGTTGGTTGGTGTGCGGGTCTTGGGGTTGATCTTGTGCCAGAACTTCGAACCAGGGAGGGCCCCATCGCGGCTGAAGGCGTAGATCATGCGGCTGTTGGCGGTGACCGACGCCATGCCGCAGAAGAACTGACCGACGATGCAGATGAACACGAGCAGCTTGGCTGTGCCCGTTCCGACCGCGCTCGAGATCAGTCGATTGGAGGCGTTGATCAGGAACGGATCCTCGGCCGGCCCGTAGGCCAGTCCGGCGTACAGAGCATCACCCTTCTCCCCCTTCTTCGGTAGCGCCGAGATCAACGACAGGTTCAACACCAGTCCGGCGATCGCAGACACGTAGATCGCGCGCACGATCGCCTTGGGTGCCTCCGTGCGCGCCCCAACCGTTTCCTCGCTGACGTGGGCCGACGCGTCGAAACCGGTGATCGTGTACTGCGCCAGCAACATGCCGAGCGCGAACAGATAGATCGGGATGAACCACGAGACGTTTCCACCCTCCCATCCGGTCAAGTTGAGCGGCGGTGCCTCGTCGAAGGCACCACCGATACCGCGTGTGTTGGTGGGCGCGATGAACAACACTCCGGCGATGACAATCACGCCGACAACGTGCCACCAGACGCTGATGTCGCCGAGGATCTTGACCAGGTTGATGCCGAACGTGTTGAGCAGACCGTGAGCGATCAGCACCAGGATGAAGATCAGGAAGACGCCGTTGACCGTCAACTTGTAGCCGTCGTCGAACATCCTGATGAAGTACCCGATGAACACCGCCAGCGCGTAGTCGACACTGGCGATCACTCCGATCTGGCCCAGCAGGTTGAACCACCCGGTGAACCACGCCCAGCGCGGGCCGTTGTTCTTGGCCAGTTTTGCCGACCAGTAGTACAGGCCGCCGGCAGTTGGGTAGGCCGAACAGATCTCGCCCATCGCCATCCCGACCAGGAGGGCGAAGAAGCCCACGATGATCCAGCCAAGCGTGATCACGCGCGGGCCGCCGGTGACCATTCCCAACCAGAACGCCGTCATGCCTCCGGCGAGGATCGAGATGATTGAGAACGAGATAGCAAAGTTGCTGAACCAGCCGAGGCCTCGATGCAACTCCTGCGCATATCCAAGTTCGTGCAGATCGTCACGATCTGAATCAACAGTTTGTGACACCGTTACCCCCTAGGTTTGGTGCGTTGTGGGTTTATTGAACGATCTGTACAAATATCGTTCTGCCGCATTGTGTAGCAGATACGCGACCCCCGATCGCGCAGCCTGCTGATCGGTAGGTCAGATTCGTTCGAAGTAGCGGGCGCGCTCCCAATCGGTGACGGTCTGGTTGAACGCCGCCCACTCGTTCTCGGCGAAGTTCAGAACGTGGTGATGAACGTCGTCACCGAAACATTCCTTGGCCATCGTGCTGTTGCGCCACAACTCGATTGCTTCAACGAACGTCCCCGGAATACGGGCCAGATCGGTCGCTGTGTAGCCATTGCCGAGGTACGGCTCTGGCGGTTCGATCTTGTTGCGGATTCCGTGCAGCCCGCCAGCGAGGGTGGCGGCGAAGGCGTGGTACGTGTTGGCGTCGGCACCGGGAACGCGGCTCTCGACCCGCATCCCCTTGCCGTGGCCGACGATTCGGAATCCGAGCGTTCGGTTGTCGGTCGCCCAACCAATCCCGGTCGGTGCCCAGCTACCTGGTAGGAAGCGCTTGTAGCTGTTGATCGTCGGAGCGAACATCAGCGAGTACTCGCGGGCGGTGGCGATTAGTCCGCCGAGATACCAACGGAACGTGTCGCTCATGTGGTGGGCACCGTGATGGTCGGCCATCAGGCTCTCGCTACCGTCGAGTGTCCAAAGCGACGAGTGGATGTGGCAACTCGACCCGGCGTCGTCGAAATGTGGCTTGGCCATGAACGTCGCCGACTTGCCATTGAGGTGGGCGATCTCCTTGACAGCGTTCTTGAAGACCTGGTTGATGTCGGCCATTTCGACGGCCTCTTGGTAGGTGAGGTTGAGTTCGTGCTGACCCTTGCCGGCCTCGCCTTTCGAAAACTCGACCGGCATCCCGGCGTCACGCAGCCCGCGCCGGATCTTGCCGAGGATGTCTTCCTCCTTGGTCGTTTGGAGCATGTGGTAATCCTCCAAATACGGCGAGTTCGGCGTGAGGTTGCGATACCCGTTTGCGTGCGCTGTGTCGTACTCATCCTTGAACAGAAAGAACTCGATTTCGGAGCCGACCATCGGCTTGTATCCCATCGCGTTTGCAACTTCGACCTGCTTTTGCAGGATCCGGCGTGGCGATTCCTCGATCGGTGCCCCGGAGTCGACGTTGACGAGGTCACACAGCACGAGCGCCGTCTTCTCCAACCACGGCAGATAACGCACCGTCGACCGGTCGACGACACCGCGCATGTCGCCATAACCCTGCTCGTAGCTCGCCGATCGGAAACCGGGGATCGGCTGGTTGTCGAGATCGCAGGCGATCAGATAGTCGCAGTTCTCGGTGCCTTCATCCATCACAGTGTCCAGATAGAAGTCGCCGTCGGTTCGCTTACCGACGACGCGGCCCTGATGATCGGTGAATACCGCCAGAACGGTGTCGATTGTTCCTGCCTTGATGTCGGCCACGAGTTGATCGTGGGAGACGTGCTTGTTGGACGACATGGTCACTCCGGGGTGGTGTAGGCGGCGGTGATGCCACCGTCGATGAGTAGGGATTGGCCGGTCATGAACGAGGACTCATCGCTAGCGAGGAACAGGGCACCGTTGGCGATCTCGATTGCCTCGCCGAAGCGACCCATCGGAATGTGCACGAGTCGGCGTTGTCGGCGGGCCCCGTCGGATAAGAACTTGGCGAGCAGCGGGGTGAGTACCGGGCCAGGGCACAGGGCGTTCACCCGGATGCCCTGGCGGGCATAGATGCATGCCATCTCGCGGGTCATCGAGAGCACGGCACCTTTCGACGCCGTGTATGCGATCTGCGGGGTAGCGGCACCTACGTGAGCGACGAACGAGGCAACGTTGATGATGCTGCCGCCACCCGACTCAAGCATCGCCGGTATGCCGTGACGACAGCACCGCGCGACGCCCGTGACGTTGACGTCGAGCGTGAACTGCCATGTCGCGTCCGATGTGTTGACCGGATTGTCGTCGTCCCCGGGTGACACGCCGGCGTTGTTGTAGAGCACATGCAGCCCACCGAAGGTTTCGACAGCGAACTGGACCGCAGCGGCCACCGAGGCATCGTCGGTCACGTTGCAGCTCACATATGCGGCTTCACCACCAGCGGCGGCGATCGCCTCAACCGCCTCGTTCCCGTCGGCTACGTCGGCAATCACGACTTTGGCACCGTGGCCGGCAAACAGTTCTGCAGCGACCCGCCCGAGCCCGTTCGATGCGCCGGTAATCAGCGCAACCTTGTCTTCGAGACGCGCTTTGGTCACTAGATCCTCCGTGTCAGACGTCGTGGTGACGTCGTGGTGTGGTCGCCATGTTGCCACGCCCGGAAGAATGCGACGAACCGACCGAACGACCCCACCCCGCAGCCGGTGTTACAGATGGTGTCTGACACCATCTGTAACACCGGTTAGCCGAAGTAGACGGTTTTGGTTTCGCTGTAGTGGCCGAGCGCATGCATCGAAAGGTCGCGGCCGATGCCGCTCTGCTTGTAGCCGCCGAACGGGGTGGCGTACCGAACCGACGAATTCGAGTTGACGCTCATCGCTCCGCTTTGCACTGCGCGAGCCATCCGCATCGCTCGCGAGGCGTCACGAGTCCAAATCGAACCTGACAAGCCATAAATCGTGTTGTTGGCGAGCCGCACGGCATCGGCCTCGTCGTCGAACGGAATCACGGCTACAACCGGCCCGAAGATCTCATCGTTGGCAATCCGGCTCGTCTCATCCACACCCGTGATCACGGTCGGCGGATACCAGAATCCCGGACCGTCGGGAACCTCACCACGGAAGGCCACATCGCCTTCGCCTTCAAAGGAGGCAACCTTCGCCCTGTGGGCGGCGGACACGAGCGGACCCATGAACACGTCCGCCTCGTACGGCGTACCTACTTTCACACCGCGACTCGCCTCGATCACCATCTCGACGAACCGATCGTGAACAGACCGCTCGACTAAAATCCGGCTCCGAGCGCAGCAGTCCTGGCCTGCGTTATCGAACGCTGAACCGGGAACTCCGGTAGCAGCAGCATCGAGATCGGCGTCGGCGAAGACAACGTTGGCGCTTTTGCCACCCAACTCAAGTGTGACCCGGGTGAGCGTTTCGGCCGCCGACTTCATGATTCGCTTGCCGGTCGCCGTGGACCCAGTGAAACCGATCTTGGCGACGTCGGGGTGATCAACCAGTCGTTGCCCTGCTACCGCACCGTCGCCGACCACGACGTTGACGACCCCCTCGGGTATCCCCGATTCGAGCGCAAGCTCGGCGAGACGCAATGTCGTCAGAGGCGTGATCTCACTCGGCTTGAGCACCACCGTGTTGCCCGCTGCCAGCGCAGGGCCCAGCTTCCATGCGGCGATCATCATCGGAAAGTTCCACGGCGTGATCAGACCGACCACGCCGAGCGGTTCGTGCAATGTGATTGCCAGGCCAGACGCCCACGGGAGGGTGGTTCCGGTGTGCTTGTCGACTGCACCGGCGTAGTAATAGATCACCTCGGCGACGGCGTTTGCCTCCCAGCGAGCACCGTCGATCGGCTTGCCAACGTTGCGAGCCTCCATTACTGCAAGTTCCTCGCTGTGGGCGGCGACGGTGTCGGCGAAACGCCGAAGCGCACGTGCCCGGTCCTGCGTGCTGATCGCAGCCCAACCGGGAAACGCCGTCTTGGCGCGGGCAACGGCGGCGTCGACCTCGTCGGCAGGCGCCAGTTCGAACGTTGCAATCGTTTCGGCGTTACACGGATCAAGTACGGCGTGCGTCGTCATCGGGAATCCTCCGAGTTGTGAGCTTCGCTCGCCATCATTTCAGACCGCAGTTACCCTGAGCACATGC
Organism: Ilumatobacteraceae bacterium; assembly: GCA_031416375.1. GTDB lineage: Bacteria > Actinomycetota > Acidimicrobiia > Acidimicrobiales > Ilumatobacteraceae > Ilumatobacter. The sequence goes on along the minus strand of JANOTN010000212.1, from coordinate 4,994 downwards.
GCCCTCTCATTGCGCTTCCGATGCGGTTCACCGAGACCGCCGATTCGTGGCGCGTGCCTGCCAGCGCGGTCGGGCTGACGTATCAGCGGGCGATCGTACGAGCGGGCGGCCAGCCGGTCGCTCTCCCGCCGCTCGGCGACACGATCCGCGAGTTGGAGGCTGTGCTGGCTCGATTTGATGGCGTTTGCCTGCCGGGTGGACCCGACATCAACCCGTCGCGCTACACCAAAGACGCCGCACACCCGACCCTGTACGGGGTCAACGACGAGCACGATGAATTCGACCTGGCGATGGCTTCAGCTGCGGTTAACATTGGCACGCCGTTGCTGGCGATCTGTCGTGGCCACCAGGTACTGAATGTGGCGCTTGGCGGTTCGCTCATCCAGCACATCGGCGACGAACAAGCTGAGGATCATCGGTTCAAGATGCATCCGGTGAACCTCGACGGCGGCTCCCGCACTGCGCAATCAATCGGATCGACGAAGCCCATTGGTCACTCGGTGCACCACCAGGCGGTCGATCAACTCGGGGCCAACCTTCACGTCACCGGCTACGCCGACGACGGCATGATCGAAGCAGTCGAGATGTCAGGCCGCTGGCTCGTCAGCGTGCAGTGGCACCCCGAAGACACAGCCGCCGAAGACCTCGAGCAACAAGCCCTGTTCAACGCCTTCGTCGATGCCTGCCGTTGAACGGCTACGTCGCCCACTCGGCGAGAAGATCGGGCGATATGGCAACCAAGGTGTTGTGATCGACGAATACGTGCTGTGTGGCGGCGGAAATGTCGCGTAAACAGCGACCGAGTGCACTCGGATTGCGGAGCGAATCCGAGCCGGCCCACGTGTAGCACCATTTGACGACATCAGCGGCAACGTAGGTGGCGTGCGTGACGGCCTGGCGCAAACGTTGTTTCTGAATGATCGTGATCTCGCCATCGCTGAACGCCGTGTCGTAGGCGGACTGAAAGCATGCAAAGAACCAGGTTCGCGCCGCCTGCAACGACGCCTCTTTCGACGCGAAGTCATGCAGAAACAGTTGCTGGCCGACGATTCCCGGAAACCCTGGTCGACGTTTGCTCCCAACGATCGCGGCGAGTTCCTCGAACGCACGCATGGCGATGCCGATCGCCACCGCTCCGTGGCCCGCCGCACCCGTCGGCCCGAGTCCGAGTTGATAGGACGGAATCTGTCGCAGTGCGACCGGATCTGGCAGAGCAAATCCGAACGCCTCATCGACGAACTGCTGGACAATGTTGTAGTCGACACTCGCCGTCCCCTGAAGGCCGAGCACATCCCAGTTTCCGACGACCTCGATCGACGCACGCGGTACGAAGAACGAACGAATGTCAGGCGCTCCCGACGGGAGCTTGCGGACAACACCCGCATCCCGCACGAACACCCCGCCTCCAACCCAATCGGCGTTGACCACACCGCTGCCGAACCGGTACTCACCACTCACCACAAAGCCATCGCCCATCGGGGTTGCACTGCCGCGGGGTGCCAACATGCCAGCGAAAATCGGGCGGGGATTGGCAGCAAAGACCGTCTCTAATGCTCGATTCGGCAGGTAGGCGCACGCCACTGCAGCAGCGTTCATGTTTGCCATCAGCGTCCACCCGACAGAGCCGTCAGCGCGACTGATCATTTCGATTATGCGAAGCGCGGTGACGATGTCAGTCCCGCCGCCGCCGAACTCAGTCGGAATCGTGGCCCAAAACAGCTCGGACTCCCGAAGCGCGGCAAGCATCGCGATTGTCAACCCGCCCGCCTCCTCAATCACCGACGCCTCGGAACGTGCCAGCGCAGCGACGACCCCGACCCGTTCGTACCACCCGTGCAGATTGTCGTTCATCGCGCAGTTCTAGCTGTTCACGTCTGAGCGTGAGCGATCCGGATATGGTCGCCAGAGTGCAGCAGTCGACGCCGATCTCACGCCCGGTCGACCGATTCACGATCGCCTGCATGGTCGCCTACGCCATGCTCGGCTGGTTGTTCAGCGGGCTGGGCGCGATTCTTCCTGAGCTCAGAGAGGAACTAGGTGACCAGGCGTCGATCTACCCGCTGATGCCTGGCGCAGCCCTGGGAGCAATCGGATTGACTTCGCTGTGGCGCGGCCACACGCCAACGCGAGCGCATAGATCCGCTGTGTGGCAAGGGAGCGTTCTGCTATCGGGGTCGATCGCGCTGATGACTATCACCGGAATCGAGGTTGTCAGCGCACTGGGCGCAGTCGCCGCCGGGTTCGCCGCGGCCGGCTTGATCCGAGTGCTACCAGCTGCCCTGACGACTCATCAACCGCGGCGCTCCGTATCCGTTATGACTCGCGCCAACGCCTGGTCGAGCTTGGCGAGCATCGCCGCGCCACTCGCGGTCGGTGGTGCCACGGCGATCGGCTTCGGGTGGCGAGCAGGGCTGATTGTTATTCCGGCATTGGGTGCGATCTGGGTCGTGACGCTGAGTCGGACGGCGACCTCTGCGACTACGACCACGACCACGACGGCGACCACGACGGCGACAAGGCGAAACGAGAGCCAACCAGCGTCAGGTTCGGGTGGTCATATCCAATGGATCGATGCCTGGCTGATCTTGTGTCTCTCGATCGTCGTCGAGTTCGCCTTCGTGTACTTCGCGTCGACGTACCTGCATGAGGAGATCGGGATGAGCAAGGCGGCAGCAGCTTCGGGTACCGCTGCATTTGCCGTCGGCATGGCGAGTGGTCGATTCCTTGCCGGACCGATTCGAACGCTCGGGCAACTCCCACTCGTTGCGTATCTCACCACGATCGCCGCAGGGTTTGCGCTGCTCTGGATGCTCCAATCACCCGTCACGGCAATCATCGGTCTCGGCGTAGCTGGCTTCGGCACGGCAATGCTCTACCCGATCGGTATCGATCGGCTGATTCAACGATTCCCGGGTGCGACCGAACACGGCGCTAATCGCGGGGCGCTCGCATCAGGTGCGGCGTTGTTGTTGTCGCCAGCCTTACTGGGTGCGCTACGGGCAGTCTCCGATGTTCGCACCGCCTACCTCAGCGTGCCCGTGCTACTGCTCGTGATCGCCTTGATCGATTGGCGTGGCCATCCAGTTTCACACCTCAGCGAGGAAGATCACGTCGCCGGTCGGCGTCGGTGAACCGCCTTCGGGTTCGATCGTGATGCCCCACGCGGTTGGTTCGCCAGCGAGGTCGATCGCCGCACGGACGTTGCCGTCCGAGGCCGAGTCGAGGATGTACGTGGCGTGCGCACCTGCTTCGTCGATCAACCACAGCTCGTAGGCATAGTCATTCGGGGCTTCCGGCAACGCGTCGCCGAGCAGCACCAAGCGACCCTCGGTGGCCGACCAGGCGACTTTGAACGAGCCATCGACGGCATTCGCGCCCGTGTCACCGAGCGTGACGATCTGACCGTCTGGCTGTGCCAATACGGCTGACAACTCTTCGGCGTATGCCGACTGACTATCACGAGTCACGACGATGGAAGCACCGGTCACGACGACTGCCGCGGCGGCGGCACTCAATGCCGGCGCAAGAAACCGACGACGCCGACGACGCCGTTCGGCGAGGTCGATCACACCCTCAGGGAGCAACGGGGACAGTGGGCGTGTGCGCGCCACCTCGGCCATCACCCGATCCTTCACGGATGCGGGCGGCTCGACTCGAGCAGCGCCAGCGATATCGGCCAACGTCTCGCGGAACTGGAACACGTCGTCGCGGCAGATGTCGCACTCGTGATAGTGGGCCTCGAACGCTGCTCGTTCACGGGTGTCGAGAGCATCGAGGGCGTAGGCCGCCCCGAGGTGATGGAGGTCGATCTCATTCATTGTGAGCCTCCCAGCTCGTCGCGCAGGCGGATCAGTCCGTCGCGGATACGGGTCTTCACGGTTCCCTCGGCCACGCCGATCAGCACCGCTACTTCTCGATAGGTATGCCCACCGTAGTAGGCCAGCTCAACAGATTCACGCTGCATCGGTGACAGTCGGTCCATCGCCCGTCGGACTCGTGCGGTGTCAAAGCGGGTCTCGACGTCCTCGCTCACCACGTCGTAGTCGATCACGACGTTTCGGATCTCACGATCGTGTCGGTCCCTCGTGGATTGTTCGGAGCGGACACGGTCGACAGCACGTCGGTGGGCGACGGTGGTCGCCCAGGCCCGCACGGATCCAAGCGATTCGTCGTAGCGAGCGGCAAGTCGCCACAGCTCGACGAACACCTCTTGCGTGACCTCCTCGCTCTGAGCGGGGTCACGGACGACCTTGATGACGACGCCGTATACCAGTCCAGCCAGTTCGTCGTACAGGCCGGCGAACGCTGAAGCGTCGCCGCGACCCGAACGAACCAGCAGACCGGCCAGCGTGTTACCAACGCTTGATGCCGACGAGGTTACGGCTCGATCGCGCCAGAGGCGGACGGCGCCTACGTCACGCATCGCAAGCCGATCCGGTGGGGTGTCGAGTTCATACAGCGAGTTCGGCGCCGCCGCCGTTTTGGATTGCCTAAATCTCCGAAACCGACCAATCCAACGCAGTGTCATCTCCGAACGATGCCCATGACGTTCAACCTCGAAACCGGGGACGCCCACGCCGGCGATCTTCATGCCGGTCGCCTGCACCCGCGGTGGTTCGGTGTTGTTGCCGGGATCGGTGCCGCAGCAGCCGGTTTGGGAGTCGCCGAGCTGGTCGCCGCGGCGCGGCGGGAATTCCAATCTCCGGTCCTCGATGTTGGTGATCGGGTCGTCGATAGCGTGCCGCGGCCGCTGAAGGATCTCGCCATCGATTGGTTCGGCACCAACGACAAACAGGCACTTCTGATCGGCATCGCCACCATCTTGGTCGCTTACGCCGCAGTCGTTGGTGTCTTGTCGTTGCGGCGGAAGTTCTGGCCTGCGGCGATTGGAATCGCAGGCTTCGGACTGGCCGGTGCCTACGCCTCCCAGTCGACCCGGCGAGCAGCCCCGACTTCGGCGGTGGTTCCCAGCCTCGTTGGGGCGATTGTCGCCG
>JANOTN010000211.1:0-21692 GCA_031416375.1 Ilumatobacteraceae bacterium | reverse complement strand
GTGATGATCCGACCGCGGTTGGTGTAGTCCTCCGGGTTGGCGGAGGCGACCAACATCACATCGAGCGGCAGACGGATCTTGTAGCCACGGATCTGCACATCACGTTCCTCAAGCACGTTCAGCATGCCGACCTGAATCCGTTCGGCGAGGTCGGGCAGTTCGTTGATCGCAAAGATACCGCGATTCGTGCGCGGCACGAGGCCGTAGTGCAGCGTCATCTCGTCGGAGAGGTAACGGCCCTCTGCGACCTTAATCGGATCGACTTCACCGATCAGGTCAGCGATTGACGTGTCGGGCGTGGCCAATTTCTCGCCGTATCGATCGTCACGATGCACCCATGAAATGGGAGTGTCATCACCGAGTTCGGCGACGAGGTCGCGAGCGTGACGCGACACCGGATTGTAGGGGTCGTCGTTGATTTCGCTGCCAGCAACAATCGGCATCCACTCGTCGAGTAAGCCGGTCAGCGAGCGAATCATTCGCGTCTTGGCCTGCCCGCGTTCACCCAGGAAGATGATGTCGTGACCGGCCAGTAGCGCGTTCTCAAGCTGCGGCATCACGGTTTGCTCATAACCCACCACGCCCTCGAACATTGGCTGACCCGAGCGGATTCTCTCCACGGCGTTGGCCCGAATCTCATCCTTCACGGATCGGGAAACCCACCCCGATGCCCGCAGTGCTCCCAGAGTGGCCGCTCGCGTCGTCATGATCTGAAGCTAGCCCGCACAGCCTCGACGTGTCCCGTCGGTACGATCACGTCGTGGACCTGAATGGGGTATGGCGGGTCACGCCAGCCGACGACGAACTGCGGCGCGACGGCATCGGTCTCGCTATCGATGATTCGTCGTGGGCCGAAATCACGGTGCCCGGTCACTGGCGCAGTCACCCCGAGTTTGCCGAACACGATGGTCCGTTCCTCTACCGCCGCCCTTTCGTCATGGAGCAACCAGCGGAGGGAAAGCGCCGATGGGTCACGCTCGACGGCATCTTCTACCAAGCCGACGTCTGGTTCGACGGCGCCTACCTCGGCGACCCTGAGGGCTACTTCTTCGGGCACAGTTTCGACGTCACCGCACTTTCACGAATTGGTGACGAACACGTGCTGGCAATCGAGGTTGCCTGCACCCCGCAAAAGAGTCATCGAAACAAGCGCAACATCACTGGCATCTTCCAACACTGGGACGGTCTCGACAGGGCCTGGAATCCCGGTGGCATCTGGCGGCCTGTACACGTCTACGACACCGGCCAAGTGCGAATCGATCGCTTCAGGGTGCTCTGCCGCGACGTCGACGAATCCCGCGCTCACGTGCTGTTGGCGACCCGGCTCGATAGCGATCGTGCTCGCTCGGTTACGCTCCGCACGTTGGTCGACGGTGAGCTGATTTTCGAGCAGCAGCGACGCCTTGCCGGCGGTCCCAACGAAGTCAACTGGGCGCTCGACATCGCCGATCCGAAACTCTGGTGGCCGCGATCACTCGGCGAGCAGCCCCTCACCACGGTCTCGATCGAGGTCATCGTTGATGATGAGGTCAGCGATCGACGTGGACGCCGAACGGGCCTGCGAGTTGTGGCGTGGAACGACTGGACATGCTCGGTCAACGGTGAACGGTTGTTCCTGAAAGGAGCCAACCTGCTGCCGACGCGCGCTGGCCTCGCGGACGCAACTCCCAACGAAATGCGACGAGACATCGAGCTCGCCGTCGAAGCCGGACTCGACGTCCTGCGGGTACACGGTCATGTCGCGCCTCGCGAGATTTACGACGCCGCCGACCGGCTCGGCATGTTGCTGCTCCAAGACTTCCCCTTGCAGTGGGGATATGCCCGATCGGTTCGCGTGCAAGCAGTCACGCAAGCGCGGGCGATGGTCGACGAGCTCGGACACCACCCGTCAATCATTCAGTGGAACGGGCACAACGACCCCGCCGCCGTAGCCATCGGGATCGAAGGCGACACCACCCGCTCGCGCCTCCAATACCTGGCGGCGCAGCAACTGCCATCGTGGAACAAAACCGTGTTGGATCGGTGGGTGAAACGATCGATCGAGCGGGCTGATTCGACACGGCTGTGCGTGCCACATTCCGGTGTGCTCCCCCACCTTCCGCTGCTCGACGGCACCGACAGCCACTGGTACTTCGGCTGGTACCACGGCGACGTTCGTGACATCGAACGACTCGCCGCAAAGCTCCCTCGGTTGGTCCGGTTCGTCTCAGAGTTTGGTGCGCAGGCGGTGCCCGACTCGGCAGATTTTTTCGACACCGCCGCATGGCCCGACCTGGATTGGGAACACCTCGCTCTCCACCACGGCCTCCAGAAATGGGCGTTCGATGAACGAGTACCACCGGCCGAATTCAAATCGTTCGACGACTGGCGGCACGCCACGCAGGTCTACCAAGCCGAGCTGATCCGGCATCACATCGAGTTGTTCCGTCGACTCAAGTACCGGCCGATGGGTGGGTTCTGCTTGTTCTCGTTCAACGACCCTGCACCGGTTGTTTCGTGGAGCGTGCTTGACAACGTGCGTCGGCCGAAACTGGCGTGGCACGCACTCAAAGATGCCTGCCGACCCGTGATCGTGGTCGCTGATCGGCCGCCGGCATTGGTGACTCCCGGCGAGTCGATCTCGCTCGATGTGCACGTCGTCAATGATCTCCACAAACCGGTCGACACGGCTGTTGTCGAGATCACGGCTCGCTGGGCCGGCGGCGAACAGCAATGGCGATTCGGTGGAGGTGTCGGAGCCGACGAATGCGCCAAGGTCGGCAAGATCACGTTCAAGGTGCCGAACACATTGGGTGGATTGACGTTTGACCTGACACTGACCGCCGACGAAGTCACGGCGACCAACCATTACGCCACCGTCGTGACTATCGTTCCCGACTGATGGCTTCTCGATTTCTGGGTGCCCTGGCGGGTTCGCGATCACTGAGCTTCGGGTCAATCGAATCGATCCGGACCTGATCCGGACATCGTTTGGACCACTGCGTGAACGAGCGCAACAACGAGCCATGTTTGTGGCGACGTGCGAGAGCCGACAAGCCGACTCAGAAATTCCCACACCGGCAGCGACGGGCCAGTACGGTGGGCGTACTCAACCTAGACGGAGGCAAATCATGGCTGTAGCGATTCGTGAGCGCATCACTGAGAATGCGCAACACCTGTTGGAACCGGGCGAGCAGATTCAAGCCGTGATCCCTGCACAGACGAAGAGTGGTTGGCTCGGCGCGATTGGCGTGCTCTGGTTGATCATCTTCAACCGCTACCGCCCGGTCGTCGTCACCGACCGAAGGATCATCATCACCGACTCGGGGAGAATGTCACAGGGCAAACCGAAAACGGTTGTCGCCACCGTGCCACGATCGACCCAGATTGGCCCGGCGAAAGGTTTGTGGTGGAAATCCGATTCCCTCGGTCAGACGCTGTACATCAACAAGCGGTTCCATAAAGATGTCGAACAGGCCGACGCACTGCGCCCGGACGGCACCCCCCTCGCGCCCCAAACATGAAGTCGCTCGATCTCGACATCTGTTGTCGACATCGCCCGCGCCGAGAAGTTTGGGACTCAACGATCGGAGTTCGTATGCCGATAGGAAACCGTGGCTGACGTGAAATACCGCTCGATGATGAACTCGTCCGATGCGATCATCTGGCACATCGAACGTGATCCGAAGATGCGATCGACGATCATGGGTGTCTGGGAACTCGACTCAGTTCCAACCGCTGAACGGATGCGCGAGAGCCTCGACCGGATGGTTGCGGCGATCCCTCGCCTGCATCAACGGGTTGAAGCGGCCCGACCGCGCCCGCGTTGGGTCGAGGTCGACGACCTCGATATCGACCAGCACTATTCGACTCACGCGTACAGCGGCCACGCCACGCCTGACGATGCGCTCGTCTTCGCCCAGGACTGGGTTCGCGAACCGTTCGATCGCACGCGTCCGTTGTGGCGACTCGGCCTGCTGACCGGATTTGCCGACGGCAAAGCAGCGATCGTGATCAAGGTCCACCACGCGATCGCCGACGGGATCGGGATGGTGCTGATGCTGGCTGCCTTCACCGACCTCGAACCAAACCCGGTCGAGCGATTCGAACTTGACCCACCGACACACGAATCACGCCGATCGAAGTGGTCGTCGTTCCGGCGAGGTTTGTATCGCCTCGCCCGAACAGTGGGCGCTGCCGTCCGACAACCATCGGCAACGATCACCAACGCCGCTCGCACATTGGTGTCAGCGACCCGGGTGGTGATGCCGAATCGGACGCCACTGAGCCCGTTGATGACGAAGCGATCCGGCGAACTCTGCCTGCATAGCCGGTCGATTCCGTTGCGCGCTGTCAAAGATGCCGGCCGCGCTGCTGGAGTCAGTCTCAACGACGTGTTCGTCGGGATCGTCACCGATGCAGTTGGGCGATATCACGACGCCACTGGCGTGCCGTGCGAGCGCTTACGAATTCACATGCCAGTCAACATTCGCAACGAACGAACCGCCACGCTGGCCGGAAACCAGTTCGTTCCGGCGCGCTTGGCGTTGCGTGTCCCGAAACGAGGAGCGCTGGGCGGATTGGCCTCGGTCCGCGATCAGCTCGAACTCCTTCGAGCCGAGCCAGGACTCCCGCACATCAACGCCATCTCGGCAGCGATTCAACGGCTCGGCGTCCCAGCCGCCCGCTGGATCATCGGCGGGATGATGAAGGGCGTCGACGTGCTGGCGTCAAACGTTCCCGGACCCAACTTTCCTCTCTACCTCGCCGGTGCACGGGTCAACGACTTCGTCGCCTTCGGTCCTCCGGCTGGGGCGGCACTCAACGTCACGCTGTTCAGCTACCAGTCGACGGTCTATCTCGGTGTCTCCGCTGACTCGGGGGCGATCACCGACCGCCACGCATTCCTGGCCTGCCTTGATAACGCGATCGAAGCAGCGGTTGGATCAGCCCCGATTCAAGAACACGCCACCGCTACCGCCTGATCCGCTGGCCGAATCCAACGTGCCGACTTTCCCGGTCCCGCGGAGCAACAAATGCGATTCGAGACCACCGGTGGTTCCCAATCGCATTTGTTGCTGCTGGGGACCGGATCGAGGGGATCAGGTTCGGCTGAGGGATTTGCGGTTGTTGAACTTGGCTTTGCGGTAGTCGGCGTTCATCAGCGCAATCACGTCGATCGAGATCTCCTTCGGGCACGCCGCTTCGCACTCACCATGATTCGTACACGAACCGAAGTGTTCGCTCATCGTTTCCACCATCGACTCGGCCCGCGAGAACCGCTCAGCCTGACCCTGCGGGAGCAGGTTGAGGTGCGCGATCTTGGCACCGGTGAATAGGTTTGCGGCACCGTTCGGGCAAGCCGCCACACAGGCACCGCAACCGATGCATTCGGCGGCATCCATCGCTGCGTCGGCGACCGGTTTGGGGATCGGGATCAGGTTGCCATCGGGCGCGCCACCGGTCGCAGCGGTGATGAAGCCACCGGCCTCGACGATCCGATCGAACGCGCCGCGGTCGACCATCAGGTCCTTGATGATCGGGAACGCTGCGGCGCGCCATGGCTCTACCGTGATTTCTGCACCGCTGGCGAACTTGCGCATGTGAAGCTGGCACGTCGCAGTGCCGCGCTGCGGCCCGTGTGCCTGGCCGTCGATCATCAATGAACAGGTGCCGCAGATGCCTTCGCGGCAATCGTGGTCGAACACAATTGCCTCTTTGTCGTCGGCAATCAATCGCTCGTTGAGAATGTCGAGTAATTCGAGGAACGAGGCTTCGTCGCTGATCTCTGGCACGAGGTAGGTCTCGAATCGGCCGGCATCGGCAGGGCCGTTCTGACGCCAGATTCGAAGCTTGATGTTTTGGAGATGGTGGCTCACTTGTAGCTCCGGGTCTGGAAGTGGACGACTTCGTATTCGAGTTCTTCTTGATGGCGAATCGGTGCGTTCGGATTACCGGTCCATTCCCAGGCGGCGACGTGAGCGAAGTTCTCGTCGTCGCGCTTGGCCTCACCGTCCTCCTCCTGGTATTCGGCCCGGAAGTGGCCACCGCACGACTCCCGGCGTTCCAGGGCGTCACGGCACATCAACATCCCGAGTTCGAAGAAGTCCTCGACACGGCCAGCCTTTTCGAGCGTTTGGTTGACCCCGTCGGCGTCACCGGTGACACGCAAATCGGTCTTGAACTCGTCGTACAACGCCGGGATCTCAGACAACGCCTTCTCAAGGCCCTGCTCGGTGCGCTCCATCCCGCAATAGTCCCAAATGATCTTGCCGAGTTCACGATGGAAGTAGTCAGGCGAACGGGTGCCGCCCACCGACAGGAAGCCGTTGTATCGGTCGCGGGCAGCCGACTCGGCCTTCTTGAATTCTTCATGGTCGATGCCTGGCGTCGGCTTGTTAAGCAGACCAGCCAGGAAGTTCGACATCGTGTACGGCAACACGAAATAACCGTCAGCGAGACCCTGCATCAGCGCGGACGCACCGAGTCGGTTGGCACCATGGTCGGAGAAGTTGGCCTCGCCGGCGCAGTACAGACCCGGGACTGTGGTCATCAACTCGTAGTCGACCCAGAGCCCGCCCATCGTGTAGTGCGAGGCCGGGTAGATCCGCATGGGTAACTCGTACGGGTTCTCACCGGTGATCCGTTCGTACATGTCGAAAAGGTTCCCGTAGCGCTCCTTGACGACGGGCTGACCAAGCCGCTGAGTGGCGTCGGCAAAGTCGAGGTAGACGCCGTTCTTGAGCGGCCCGACACCACGGCCCGAATCGCACGCCCGTTTGGCGGCGCGAGACGCAATGTCACGCGGTGCCAGGTTTCCGAAGCTCGGGTAGATCCGTTCGAGGTAGTAGTCGCGCTGATCCTCAGGCACCTGCGATGCCGGACGCGTTTCGTCAGGATTCGTCGGCACCCACACGCGCCCGTCGTTGCGCAGCGACTCTGACATCAGCGTGAGCTTCGACTGGAAGTCGTCGGCCTGCGGGATGCACGTCGGGTGAATCTGTGTGTAGCACGGGTTGGCGAATGCGGCACCCTTGCGGTGGGCCCGCCACGCCGCCGTGACGTTGCATTGCATCGCGTTGGTCGACAGGAAGAAGGCGTTGCCGTAACCACCCGTCGCCATCACCACGGCGTGGGCGGCGTGCGAGGAAACCTCACCGTTCAGCAGGTCACGAGTGACGATCCCGACGCAACGCCCATCGACCGTGACGACATCGACGAGCTCCATCCGGTTGAACAGTCGCACTCCACCCAACCCGACCTGGCGGGCGAGCTGCTGGTACGCACCGACGAGCAATTGCTGGCCCGTTTGCCCGCGGGCGTAGAACGTGCGGCTGACCTGAGCGCCACCGAACGAACGTGTGTCGAGTTGTCCACCGTATTCCCGAGCGAAGGGCACACCCTGGGCGACCATCTGATCGATAATGTCGACCGACACTTCAGCGAGTCGATGGACGTTGGCTTCGCGGGCGCGGAAGTCACCGCCCTTGATCGTGTCGTAGAACAGGCGATGGACCGAGTCACCGTCGCCGCGGTAGTTCTTGGCGGCGTTGATACCACCCTGAGCAGCGATCGAGTGGGCACGACGCGGTGAGTCGTGAAACGTGAAAGCGTCGACCTGGTAACCGAGCTCGGCCAACGTTGCCGCCGCCGACGCGCCGGCAAGGCCGGTACCGACCACGATGATCTTAAACTTGCGCTTGTTGGCCGGGTTGACCAGCTTGGCGTCGTCTTTAAACGTGTCCCATTTGTCGACCAGCGGGCCAGCGGGGGTCTTGGAGTCGAGGTTGATGCTCATGTTGTGATCCCTCTCAGAGTGGCTTCCACTCGATCACGCCTGCGAGGACCATGATCGGGAACGACACGTTGCCAACAACAATCAGCGTGGCGACACCCGCCGCCAGGCCCTTGCGCCATTGGTTGAACTTCGGATTGTTCCAACCGATCGACTGGAACAGTGACCAGGTGCCATGGAACAGGTGGATCCCGAGTGCGATGTTGGCGACAACGTAGAGGATCGCCACCGGCACCCGGCTCAGGCTGGCATCGAGGTTGCGATAGACGGCACCGCGCTCGAACCCAGGATTGAACCAGCCCCATGTGAAGTCGGCGAGGTGCCAAAACAGGAACAGCAGCACGATGATGCCAGTCCAGCGCATCGAACGGCTGGCGAAGTTGGCGACCTGATAGTCACGCGCTGACTGGTACTTCACCGGGCGCGCCTTGCGGTTCAGAATCGTGAGCGAGTAGGCGGCGTGAATGTGCAGCACGACCGCTCCGATCAGCGTCAGTCGCAGAATCCACAGCGTGTAACCGTGCGGCAGGATCGGCACGAGTAGCTCCCGAAGGAATTCGCCGTACACGTCGATGTCGTACGCCTGCTCCCCGTTGTGCTCGATCGCCCCGAGATACACCTTGAGATTGCCAATCATGTGGCTGATCACGAAGCCGATCCCGATGATGCCCGTAATCGCCATCACGTACTTCTTGCCGACAGCGGTGGAGTACAAGTCGAGCAGGAACGGCTTACGTTTGCCGCCCTTGCCAACAGCAGTCCCTGAAACTGGATCGCGACGCCCTGAACCCGGCGTGATCGTTTGTGCCATGAGTTCGAAAGCTAGTCGGCGAGCATTCACAAGCAAGCAATCTCCTGGCCACTATCACCAACAACGCGACCCCATCGGATTCAGAGATGGGTGCTCAGGCCTCGCTGACGAAGTCGATCAGGCGCTCCATAGCTCCGACGAGTTCGGGTTCGAGGTCGGCGAAGGTATTGACTCGATTCCGAAGTTTGGGCCAGAAGCCCTCCAAGGAGACGCCGAGGGCGGCACATACTCCCTCCTTCCAGGGCTGTCCCGGCGGAACATCGGGCCATTGCGTGAGACCGAGGATCTTGGGGCGAATGCCTGCCCATACGTCGACAAATGGGTGACCGGTGATCAGCACCGATGGATGGTCAACCGCGGCGGCGAGCCGTGATTCCTTCGAACCGGTGACGAGATGGTCAAGCAGCACACCCAATCGACGCTGACCACCCGGTTGAAACTCACGAACCGCGGCGGCCAGATCGTCGGCACCGTGCATCGGTTCAACCACGATTCCCAACTCGCGGAGATCGTCGCCCCACACGTGTTCGACCAATTCGGCGTCGTGCTTGCCCTCGACCCAGATCCGGCTCGCCTTGGCAACCCGAGCAGCTCCCTCGCCGGCGATCGAACCGGAAGCTGTGATCCGGTTGCCGGTGATTGCCGGGGTTGCAGCAGGTCGCACGAGGCTGACCGGTTTGCCTTCGAACAGGAATCCGCCAGGCTTCCACGTAAAGAAACGGAGTTGCTGTTTGCGGTCGCGCAACGTGACTGCCTCGGAGTTCCAGCGCACCACGTCACCGACGAACCCGCTGGCGCGGTCTTCGATGACGAGACCCATCGACACCTCGATCGTCGGATACCGCTTCGGTTTCCTGCTCTCGGCGAAGTCGTCGAGTATGTCGCGTTCGTAAGCCATGACTGTTCCGAGTCTGGCACAGGAACCAAACCGAGTGGCGTAACGTCCAACGTCCATGGGGAGCACAACACATCACAACCGCAGCGAAAACGACAGTCGCCAACCGCACGGGTCACGTCGATCACGTCGATTCACGCGATTGGTTCTGGTCGGGCTGATCGCGCTCACGGCATGTGGCGGCGGCGACGAGTCAGCGGACGTCGCGGCAGAGTTGGAGGCGATGGACCAATCCGCGGCCGAGGACTTCGGCGAAGCCGCCGATATCGCGATCAACGCCGATGCAGTAGCGGATTCGGCAGACGTTGACGGCGGTGGTTTGGACCTTGGTGTCGTCGGCCGCGACGTGATCATCGAGATGAACGTCACGATGGGCAGCGACGACATCGAAGCGACGGTCGCTGCGATCACGAACGACGCCGCACGGCTCGGCGGAGGCGTAGTCCAGGCCGATGTAAACTACGGATCGGGCGTTGACAAGGGGTACGCAACGCTGGTCGTGAAGGTCCCGCCGAAGCAGATCGAATCGATGGTCGGTGGGCTCGACAAAACCGGCGTCGTCCGGTCAATCACGCAAAGCGCTCAGGATGTGACCGAGCAACTGGTCGACTTAGACGTACGGATCGAGAACGCCCGCGAGAGTGTTGCGAGCGTGCGCAGGTTCATGGTTCAGGCCGTTGCACTGGCGGATCTGGTCACACTCGAAGGTGAATTGACCCGCCGACTGACGGAACTCGAACTACTCGAAGCGCAACAGCGCAACCTCACCGATCGAGTCGCCCTCTCAACCATCACGATCTCGGTATTTCCCACTGAGCAGGTGCCGGAAGTTGAGGGTGACCCGGGGATCCTCGATGCATTCAGCGACGGATGGAACGCGTTCGTGGCGTTCCTGTTCGGCGTCGGGTACGTGCTCGCCGTGCTGGCCCCGTTCTTGATCCTCGGTGGTCTCGCAGCACTGGCAGTCCACTGGTACCTCCGCCGTCGCAAGCGCACGGCGCTTGTGGCGACGGCGACGTTTCAAGGCCCGGCCCCCGTCCCGGCGCCGAATCACGACGAATCAACGCCGATTGAGTAGCAACAGAACTACTCAACGCGTTAGGTGGTCCGAAATTGTTAACGTTGCGTCAATCTCATATTGACGGAACGTCATATTTTGAGACATATCACCACTCTTGACGCTGTTTCAACCACGCACGGTAATGCATCTCGCTGGAATTTGTGATACCTTCGCGTTCATGGCAGATCAACTTCATGAGGTCTCTCAGACGAATCGGCGGCGGGCGACGCGTCCGTCGACACTGCGCCTCCGGACACGAAGAAGGCCAACGAACACCCGAGAGGACAGTCCTCGCGCGATCGACGTCTCGTCCAACCGATCCCAGGTCACGATCACCCATGAGTTGTCACTCACCGGCGAAGTTGCCGAACAGTTGTGGGTGGCGTATGAGGCCAACTTCGCCCCGCTCGCGGATCTGGCGATTCAGAAGCAGTCGTCAGACCGCGAGGAAATGATCGCTTGTTTCGCCAACCCCAACTTCACCAAGATCGTCGCCTGGCAAGCGGGAACTCCGGTCGGCTTCGGATTGATCACCAACGTGCTGGAGGAGGTTCCCGAGCTGTCACCTGCATTCCTTAGAAACAAGTATCCGGAGCACGCAGCGCGCAACGCGATCTACGTGGGGATCTATGTAATGGTCGCCCCCGGCCAGCGCGGCCTCACGTTGTTCAGTCGGCTCTACACCGAGATGTGGCAGATTCCTGCAAGCGTTGACGGGAAGCTCGTGTTCGACATATGCGACTTCAATCGCACGATGTTCAACACCGACCAACTCGTCGACCAGATTGCCAGCGCATTCCCACGGGGGTCAGTCTCTGTGGTCGATCGGCAGACGTGGTACGTCGCCGATCTCCCCGAGCCGATTCCAACGATGGCCCGTCGCTAGACCTGTCGCCCGGTCGGTCACTGGAACGAGGGACGGTTGGGCCAGGTCGAGGGACCGCCAACTCGTACTCGACCGCTCATCGCCGGAACCCGAGATCGATTTGCCGTGTGCACCAACTCGGCGGCATTCACGGCCGACACAGCCCGCCCGAAGAGGTAACCCTGCATTTGATCGCACCCGAGCTGGCGCAGACTCACCGCCTGTGCCGCAAGCTCCACACCCTCAGCGACTACTTCCAAGCCGAGAGCTGACGCCATCGCGATCACGGCCACCACGAGCGATCGGTCCGAGTCGTCATCGCAGAGGCCTGAAACAAACGAGCGGTCGATCTTGACTCTCGACACCGGAAATCGTTTGAGGTAACTCAGTGACGAAAACCCAGTACCGAAGTCATCGACCGACAACCGCACGTCAAGCCCGCGCAGCGCCGACATCACGGCCATCGTCGTGACCGATTCCTCAACCATGACACTCTCGGTGAGTTCAAGCCAGAGCGCGTCACCCGGCAAGCCATGTCGTCTCAAAGTGTCGGAAACAACCTCAACAATGTCGCCGGTGCGAATCTGTCCAGGCGACACATTGACCGACATTGTCAGTTGGTGCCCTCCGGGAAGCGACCGCCTCCATGCCGCCAACTCACGACACGCCTCGTCGAGCACAAACCTGCCAAGGCTCGAGATCAGCCCAGATTCCTCCGCGACCGGAATGAACTCGACAGGGTGTATCGGTGTTCCATCCACAGTCCAGCGTGCAAGAGCCTCAAATCCGATGATCCGAGCATCAGCGCCCGCCACGATCGGCTGGTAGGCGACTTTCAGTTCTCGAGTGTCGAGAGCGTGACGGAGCAGCCGCTCGACCTCGACCCGGCGCGTGGTCTGCTCCTTCATCGACGAGTCGAAACGAGTCGTCGCATCGCGACCACGCTCCTTACTGCGGTACATCGCCTCGTCAGCCTCTTGGAGCAGTTGGTGGACCCGCTCGGCGTCGCCCTCAACCGCTGATGTGACCCCAATCGAGGCGGAAATGAACACTTCTCCCGATACCAGTTGGAACGGGCGCCGGAGAGACCCACGGATTCGGGCAGCGAGCGCCTCGGCGTCGATGTCTCCCAAACCTTCGACAACCACCACGAACTCGTCCCCAGACATCCGGTACACCTGACGTTCATCGGGAGCCTGTCCGACGATCCGTCGAGCAGCTTGGCGGAGCAGTTCGTCTCCGGCGTTGTGACCCATCGAGTCGTTGACGAGTTTGAGACGGTCGAGGTCGAGAAACATCAACGTCACGGGCGAGCCGGTCGAACGACTCAATAACTCGCCAACCCGTTCCACGAGCAACGTGCGTCCGGGAAGCCCGGTCAGTTCATCGTGTGTCGCCCGGTGATACAACACGGACGCGGTGACTCGCTGGTCACGCATCGCCGCCACCAACCGCACGACCGCCGCTGTCGCCAGCAGGACACAGATTGCCACCGTGACGAGATCGGTCACCGTGTGATCTCGACCCGCCATCACGGCGATAGGTACCATTAGTGCCGCAGCGACCGCCAACACTCGGGTATTGCCGAGCCCCGTGCCAGTCGTTTCGGCCTGACCTTGGTGCATCGACTTCATCGACGGGTGGAGTGCGGCGGTCGCTATACATGCCGGAACCAGCAGATACGGTATCTCGATCACCGATTGCGGTAACGAGAGTCGTCCAATCTCACCGAGGGCGTAGATCACATCACCGACAAGCAACGAAATCGAACCGGCAAGCAGCAGCGAAAATGCCGCTGATCGCTCACCACTCGAGAACGCAAGTTGACCAGCGATCACCAGCAACAACATCGACATTGTCGGATACGCGGCGACCGCTAGCTGTGCGGGCAGCCAGGCGTTAGGCACGTCGAACGTTGGCCGAATCAAACCTTCGAATACGAGCAGCGAGGCCCCGGCCGCAACCATCAATCCATCAAGCAATGCTGGGCGTTCATTGCTACCGCGGCGCAACCGAAGCAGCCAATACAGGGCAGCACCAAACACGGTGTAACCCGGAATCGCCAAGAGGTCTGGGATTAGCGAACGATTCGAACTGAGGTCACCGCTGGCGTTGAACACGTCATCGATGATCCCCGCCCAGGTCCAGACGAGGCCGACGAGCACGAGCATCCACCACGGTCCGCTCCTCGTTGGCCGATGCCAACGGAGGCCAATCGCGGCACCGGTGACGCCGCCAATCAAGACGATCGGATACGCCACCTCGCCAATCACGCCCACCGCGTACAGCGCAATTATCAGCAGAAACAGACCGAGCGCGCCCCACGCCACGTCTTCTGACGGCGTCCGATCTGAACCAGCCGTGCCGCCGCGCCAATCGAACCGTCCGCTCGCGCCCGGGGCGTCGAGTGCCAGTTCGCCGATATCCATGCTCCTGTATCGGTTAATCCTGACGAAGACTTGACAAAATCGGGCCTTTACAGGCCTGCCCTTCGACACCACCCGCCTGGTAGCAGTACGAGGTCGTCGACCGAACCGTCGGGGAAGCCAAACGATGCGCGCAGTCCGGTGTGTGCAATCGCCTCCGATAGCGGCAGCGGAGCAAGCGACGATCGGCCTGATACCCACCGATGCCATCGGATTCCGGGTGATTCAGTGAACGTGTGATTCGGGCGACCAATGATCGCCACCTCGCCATGCACGACCCCGACTTGCTCGTAACCCTGTTCGATCTCGGTGGCATCAGCGGTTGCGTACCACTCAAGATCGAAACCGATTGGCGTCGGCACCCCGTAGCAGAGGCCTAACGCATCATTCGGATCGTCGAGCGACGAGGCGTACGTTTCGTTACCGATCGACCACTGTTCCATGGACGAATCACAGGTGTGTTCGGCCCACAACTGTTCGGCTTTGACGATCAACGGGTCAGCGCGTACGGGAACCTCCCATTCGGTGACGTGTAGGAGCGGTTGATCGCGTTCGACATACGCCGCCCAGTACCAGGCGATCCGACCGAGCAGCCGATGACCCGAGAGGAATCCCGACGATCCATCAGGCTCCCACCCAGCGAACACCCATTCCTCGACTGCCACGCTGGGATGCGGGAACTCGTCGTTGGGCAGTATGACCATGATCAGGCAGACTAGGGACCGCCATGGATACTGATCGCACCAACACGAGCGTCCGCTATCTCAGCCTGGCGTGGATTCGAGAATTGACGCACGAGGTCGCTGCAAGTGCCACGCTTGCGGACCTCGCACACAAGCACCGCATCGGTGTCACCCAAACGGTGATCGATGGGCCGGAAGGCGACGTGATCTACCACCTCCAAGTCGGTGACGGGATTGCCTCATTCGGCGCTGGGGCGGCCGACCCGGAGGATATTCGCATGGAACAGGACTGGACGAGTGCGGTGGGAGTCGCTACCGGCGAGCTCAACGCTCAGGAAGCCTTTGTGACGGGCCGAATTCGCCTTCACGGCGACCAACAACTGCTCATGGCAGCGCAACCCGTTTTCGGTGCCCTCGACGCCGTTTTCTCGGCCGTCAGGGATCGCACGAGGTACGAGTAGCCGAATGCCTGAGATGCCCGAGGTCCAGGCCCATGCCGAACGGCTGATGGTCGACTTCGGGGGGCGGGTGCTCACCAAATTTCGCCCGCTCACATTCACCGCGCTGAAGACGGCGATCCCAACACCCGAGAGCGCCTACGGACAGCCGCTCGTCACGGTCGGCCGACGCGGCAAGTACCTCCTGCTCGAGTTCGAATCGGTGTGTTTCGCGGTTCACCTGATGCAAGGTGGACGGCTGCTCGTCGACGCCAAGCAGGCACCCGAACCGCGCGGTGGCCAAGCCAGATTCGTCTTCGACGATAACGGCCCAGCGCTGCTACTGACGGAGGCGGGAACCGAGCGACGAGCCGGCGTATGGTGCCTTCCATCGGCAAACGCGCTCGATTCACCACCGCTCGATGTGCTCGGACCTGAGGCAGATCTGGTGGCACCGCACGAGTTGGTGCACCTGTTCGAAGCCAAGAACCAACGTCTCCACGGATTTCTGCGCGACCAACGATCGATCGCCGGGTTGGGTCGGCGGCTCGCCAACGAGATCTGCCACAAGGCGCGGGTGAGCCCGTTCGCGATGACAGGCAAACTCGGTCTCGATGACGCAACCAACGTCGTCGAAGCGATCCGAGCGTGCGTTGACGAGGGACTCGCCTACGAACGCACCCGCCCAGACATGAGCGCCTCGAAAGATCGGCCGAGCGGTGTCCACCATCGCGTCGGCGAACCCTGTCCGCACTGCGGCGACACGGTTCGGGCAGTCGAGTATTCGGGCTACACCGTGAACTACTGCGCAGCGTGTCAAACCGGCGGCAAGATTCTCGCCGACAACACCACCAGCAAGTTTCTGAAGTAGTTCGCACGACTCCACATCGGCGTCTACGCTGCCGGTCCGTGCGCATCGGGATTTTGACTCGCGAGTATCCACCCGACGTCTACGGCGGGGCTGGCGTTCACGTCGACTTCCTGGTTCGCGAACTGAGCAAGCTCGCCGACGTCGACGTTCACTGCATGGGAGCGCCACGTGACGGGGCAACGGCTCACTCTGAGCACGACGCCCGTCTCGCTGATGCCAATTCGTCGTTGCGGGTGCTTTCCACCGACCTGGCGATGGCGGCTGGTGTCGCCGGTTGCGACGTCGTTCACTCACACACCTGGTACGCCAACATGGGTGGGCACATCGCCAAGTTGTTGCACGACATCCCGCATGTCGTTACGTCACATTCGCTCGAGCCGCAGCGGCCGTGGAAAGCGGAACAGCTCGGTGGGGGCTATCGAGTTTCATCGTGGGCTGAGCAGACGTCGTACGAGGCCGCCGACGCCGTGATCGCCGTGAGTCACGGTTCGATGCGCGACGTGATGTCGTCATATCCGAACCTCGATCCAGCCAAGGTGCATGTCGTTCACAACGGGATCGACACCGACTTTTACCGACCCGATCTCAACACGAACGTGCTCGAACGACTGGGCGTCGACCCGTCGCGACCATCGGTCGTATTCGTCGGGCGGATTACTCGCCAAAAGGGTGTGCCGCACCTCCTACGTGCCGCCCTCCAATTCAACGACGACGCACAGGTTGTGTTGCTCGCCGGCGCTGCAGACACGCCTGAACTGGCAGCCGAAACCGATCAAGCCGTCGCCGCCCTGCGAGCAGCTCGCGACAACGTGTTTCTCGTGTCGGAAATGTTGCCGCGTCACGAGGTCCGTCAGGTGCTCACCCATGGAACCGTTTTCGTGTGCCCATCGGTGTATGAGCCGCTTGGGATCGTGAATCTGGAGGCAATGGCGTGCGAAACAGCCGTAGTGGCGAGCGATGTCGGTGGTATCCCCGAGGTCGTGGCCGACAACGAAACCGGCCTACTCGTGCACTACGACGAGAGCGATCCACGGACCTTTGAGAACGAGTTTGCGGCCGCCGTCAACCGAGTTCTCGCCGACACGGAACGTGCCCGAACGATGGGCCTCGCCGGCCGAGCCAGAGCAGTCAAAAAGTTCGGCTGGGATGCCGCGGCCCGCAAAACAATGGAGATCTATACCTCGGTCTTGTGAGGTGGTGTTGTGACGTCTCCATGACAGTGTCACCACACTGACCCACTGTTCATGCCTGCGTTCACACGACGGAGTTTGGTTCGGTTTCGTCGTGGGGCGAGCAGGTTGAATCAAGTTTGGCAATATACCCGTGTGACTTTTGGCACTTCATTGCCGAAAGAGAGGGTTCAATTGGCTTCGACTTCCGAGAAACATTGTCACGGGTTGACAGACAGAAACGGTCGTGTTTCGCGCTGGGAGTGCTCGCAAGCCCACCGTACATGGTCCGAGCGGACTATCTTGCTGAATTTCATAGGGCCTCATCCTGCCATATGGGTCCGACGAGACGTTCCGCGCGGCTGCAACCACTCACTGTGTTCCCTGGTGAAGCCCAAGGTTGTGTGCGCATAGGCCCCGCACAGTTGAATTTATTTGACTGACTACTCACCGTGGCATAGAGTCAAACGTCAGCTCACGGCGGAGGTTCAGCATGCGCAGTACTCGATTGATCAGCATTATGGTTGCGACATCCTTGGCGGCTGCCGCCGGGGTTGCCACGATGACATGGATAGGCGCCAGCGCCGCGCATGAGGTGGTGCGACTCCACCTCGGAACCGACGCCCGTCAGTTCTCGCTCGGGACCGCGACCCAACCGATCACCGTCGGCAAGAACAGCTGTGCGATCAACTCCGCTGAACCATTGATCGATCTGTCATCGGGTGGCAACCAGTCCGCGCCGGGCTACGCCGACCTCGGTCTAGGCGTCAAAGGCAGCCCGTCGAGTGGCAATGGATCACCGTGTGCGCAAATCGATCCGGCCGAGGTGTTGACACTGAGGCCCGGAACGAACCTACCCAATCGTACGTTCAAGTCACTTCGCTTGGACCTTGAATTGCGGGGCAACGCAGTCGTCGTCGTGACCGTCTCGCGGACCGACGGGACGGGCACCAGGAGCGAGGTCTACAGGTTGCAAACAGGGACCAGCATCGACCCTGCGCAGACTGTGGAGCCGGGCTACGACACAACCGTTCCGTACGACGCAGCATCGACACCCGACGACCAAGTCGACGCCTGCGCCGCACCGAACAGTTCCGGGCCGAACAGCTTCGCCAGCGACAATTGTCGATGGACTGTCACACCGGGATTCAACTTCGACACGATCTCGCTGACCACGACGGTGGGGACAGTTACGCTCGAAGGCAGCGGCGACTTCGCCAACGACCCCAACTTCGACTCGCTCTTTTACCTTTCCAACGCAGCACCGTCCGCCGTCAACGATGCTGTCACCACCAACGAAGACACTGCGGTTACGTTCAATGTGCTGACCAACGATTCCGACGCCGACGGCGACACGCTCACGGTCTCAGGCAACACCCAGCCGACATACGGCACGGTCACTACGGTATCGCCAAGCGGATCGGCCACATACACGCCTAACGCCAACCGCAACGGCCCAGACTCGTTCACATACACCGTCACCGACGGCACCGACTCGTCGACCGCAACGGTCAACATCACCGTCACGCCTGTCAATGATCCACCGGTTTCTATCAGTGGTACAGCCACGACACCGGAGGAAACCGCGGTCACGATCCCGGTTGCAACCGACGTGGACAGCATCGCCTTGACAGCGACCTGTTCGAGTAGCGCCGGAGGTGTCATCGTCGATGGTGGACTCGGATCGGTCACGTTCACGCCGCCGTTGAACTTCAACGGCAGTATCCAAATCAGTTGTAGCGTCGTCGACAATCAGGGTGCTCAGACCATTACTTCTGCCACTGTTACCGTGGGCGTGACCCCGGTCAACGATGCCCCGATTGCCAATCCGGATTCGGCAGAAGTGAATCAGAACGCGAGCGTGGTCATCAGTGTGCTCGCCAACGACACCGATGTCGACGTCGGAGCCGCTCTGGTCGTCGGACGCGTGGTGACGCAGCCATCGAATGGCGTCGCAACTGCCGGACCCGGATCGATTACGTACACCCCCAACGCCAACTTCTTCGGAACCGATTCCTTCACGTATGTCGCCAACGATGGAATAGTCGACTCCAACGCAGCGACGGTGACGGTTTTCGGGGTCATCTGCAGCGGGCAACCTGTCTCCGCCAGCGACGGTGTCGTCGAAGGAACGTTCTTTCGTCTAACTGATCAAGCGGCATGCAAGCGCTACACGATCGACGCTGTTGCCGACAATCCACTCACAACTACCGCAGGCGACAGTTCGGTGCTGTTCGATCCGCAGGGTGGGGGAACCGTCAACTACCGCGGTGAGCTTAAATTTGAACCACAAACGGCGACCGGTGGCGTGCTGAACCTGCTACTTGAGTACGACCCGCTCGGGAATTACACGTTCAAGCCTGTGCTGTGGTGCATCAACCCGCAGTTCAACGGGAACGGAGAGGTGACGAGCGCTACCCTGCCTGTCCGCGAAACATGGTGTATCGCCAGCGAATCCTCGCGTGGTAACGCTGTTGGCAATGTCGTGACGACCTGGCAAGTGTTTGGTCAGGACGATCCGCGGTTTCAGTAGACCGCCGCCTCAGGCAACTCGATCTCGACTTGCAAGCGAGCGAGGATCGTCGACAACCGCTCGATCACCTCGACTGGTGACGGGCGGCCATCGATCCGATCGAGTTGCATGCCGGTGACCAGCATCAGACTCTCCTCATACGCAAGACCCTGATCGCGGGCGGACGACAGCCCTCCGGCGAGTAACGCTCGACCCTCGTCGAGTCGACCGTTGCCTGCCAAGGCGAGAGCGCGTACGCGTGCGAGTGTGGGCTGATAGACCGGATCGACCGATCCCATCAGTTTCGTGGCGTCGTCCAACGTCTGGATCGCCTCATCGAATCGGTTAAGCGCAACCAATGCTGAAGCGAGGTGTGTCGCCGCCTCAAAGGCATACCCGAGCTGACCAACGGCAGCCGCTTCGGCTCGAACTGTAACGAGATGCTCGACGGCCTCGGCGTGGTCGCCACGTTCGACCAGCAGTCTCCCCAACTGGATCTCGGCGAACAGTACGTCGTCTAACGCGTGTGAGGCGCGTAGGACGCGTATCGATTCCCGCAACATCGGCTCGGCCTCATCGAACGCCCGACGACTGACCAAGACCTCGGCCAAGTTGCTTCCGGCGACAGCGGTCGACGCCTCGTTACCGCAGCGGTGATAGGCATCGAGTGCTTTGCGGTACCACCGCACGGCGTCGTCCCATTGGCCATCGAAGTAGGCGATCGCACCAAGATTGTTCGAGGCCTTTCCCGCACCGTCGAGATCGCCGAGACGTTCGTAGAGCGCCAGTGCCATCTCCCCGTACCCACTCACCTCGGTCGATCCGAGCACGCGATTGGCCCAGTCGGAGACCAGATATGCACGCGCTAAGGCAGCGTCATCTGAAGCCGAGATTGCCTCGACGATGGCGCGATCAGCCAGACGTCGTGCGGGCACAGCGCGCTGCTGCGACTGGCGCAGCAGGGCCTGGAGTGCCGTCAGTCGAGCCCGGACAGCGTTGGCGTCCGCGTCGTCAAGATCGACCAGCAGCCGGTGACCTTTGGTCGCTTCAGCCAAGGCAGTTCGGTAGGCACCGAGATGCATACGCGCCCGCGATCGTCGCCACAATAAGTCGGCCCGCGCGACGTGATCTCCCTTGACCATCCCTGCCGCCCGCCGATACGCCTCGATGGCATCCTCGAAGAGGGCGAGTTGCTCGCGCACATCGCCGAGTACTCGCCAGACATCGACCAGTTGATCGGCCACCGATCCGTCAAGCCGTCGCGCCGCTTCGATCGCCCGCTCGTATTGCGAGGCGGCCTCAAGATTTGCGTAGCGATCACGCGCCCGATCCCCGGCGATCCGGGCGTACTGCCAGGCCCGAGCATGTTCGTGGGCGAGTGCGTAGTGCAGAGACAACACGTCCGCGACGGTCTCTGGGTTATCACCCGCGTCGCGCTCGGTGATCTGACCGGCTCGCAGGTGGAGCTCACGCCGGCGCCGGAAGGGCAGCCCCTCATAGGCGACGTCACGGTGCATTGCGTGACGAAAGCGAGCGCGATCCGTCCCCTCATACTCGAGGAAGCGGCCAAGTTCGCGGGTCGTCGCGTCGTCGAGGTCGATCTGGTCATCGGCCACGAGTTCCCGAAGTACCGACACGCGAAAGCTGCGTCCAAGCACCGAGGCGTAGCGAACCAACCGCCTGGCAAGCACGCCAAGCGCATCGAGTTCGGCATTCACCACGGCGTCGAGCGATGCCGGAAGGTCCTCGACGCGACTATTGCGCGCCATCCGCAACATCTCACCGAGGAACAGCGGGCTACCACCAGATCGCTGGACAAGCAGGTCGATCTCGTGTGGCCGCAACGGTGCCGCTGAGGTTGCCGTGATCACGATCGCGGTCGCGTCCGACGCGTCGAGCGGCTGCAGCTCGATCCGTTCACCACCTCGCGGATCGACACCGCCAGCTTCTGGCCGTCTGGCAACGATGACGAGCCAAGGATGATCGCTGACTGCCGCTATTACACGCTCGATCAGCGCCACCGAGGCGCTGTCCATCCACTGAGCGTCCTCCATGATCAGCAGCATCGGTCCGGGATGGGACGCTGCCAGCAGCGCGATCACGGCATCAGCTGTGCGATCCGGGCGGAACCGCAACTCGATGTCGTCGACTCGTTGGGTTCTTGGAACCTCGATGTGAGTGACGTCCCC
>JANOTN010000210.1:0-7319 GCA_031416375.1 Ilumatobacteraceae bacterium | reverse complement strand
ATCGCCGACGTGGTCGATACTGGCGTCGGCATCCAGTTCGGCCCTGACACGTTGATCGAAGCCCGCAATCGCGGCTACACGCTGGCCAAGCCGGGGATGCGACGGCTGCAGCGCAAACCACGTGCCTGACGCCACGTTTCGGAGTGGCGGGTGCTCGCTGGCGTATCACCGCCAGCATCCCGTTGCGGGTACCTTCGATGATGATGTACCCGGCCTGATTCTGTGTCACGGATTCCCGATCGGCCCGATCGACGCTCGCGGCTCGGGTCGCACGTTCCCGCAGCTGATCGATCGGATCGCCTACGAGGTCGGCTACGTGGCGATGACCTTCACCTTTCGTGGCTGCGGCGCATCGACAGGTGACTTCTCGCTGCAGGGTTGGGTTGACGATTTGCGCGGGGCGATCGACTTCCTCGTCGATTCGTCGGGAGTCCAGCGAGTGGTACTGGTCGGTACGAACACTGGCGGCTCGATCGCCGTATGCGTCGGTGCAGACGACCCGCGGGTCTCGGCAGTTGGGCTGTTGTCGCCGCGAGCGGATTTCGATGACTGGGCCGACCATCCGCGACGGTTCCTCGATCACGCCAGGGAGATCGGTGCGATCCGGACGCCCGGCTTCCCGAAGTCGATGGACGACTGGTCGCGAGCCTTCCGGCGATTCCGCCCAGCCGCCGCCGCCAGCCGCTTCGCCCCAAGACCGATGCTCGTGATGCACGGAGAGGACGACGAAAGCGTCCCAACAACAGACGCCCGACAGATCGCCGAAGCTCACGGTGCCGCGGAGCTGAGTCTCCTGCACGGAGCCGGCCACCGTTTGCGACACGACCCCAGAGCAATAGCGATCCTGATGGGCTGGCTAGACCGAGTCCGAGCCGCATGATCCGCTCATCTCCTCGGGTCGGAACCGCCTAATCGCGGGGAGAACATCGCGCTGGCGGTCGGGCTACCCATCGAAGAACAGATCGCATCGTCCGACGCGAGGAAGTACGGCAGATCTATCGCGAGTTTGTCGAAACAGCGCGAGGTAGGTGATCGACAGTGTCGTCCGCTGCCAGAGCGTCGATGGACGGTTCAGCCGAAACCAACTTGATGCCGCTTCCTGCGGTCGGCCGGAAGCACGCCGCCACGATCAGCAGCCAGAACATCGACTGGAAGGCAATCATGCTTTCGGTCAGGTTCTCTGTGATCGCGAAGGTCAAAATCGCCACCCACCAGTACGTCGCCGGGGTGCGGGTTTGCCAGACGGCCTTCGAGGTGACGGTGACGGCGCGTCCGACGAGGGCAGCGAGCAGCACGACCCCGATGACACCCGTTCCAATGAGAACCTCCACTGCGGTGGAGTGGGCGCTGTCCCAACCCGACTGCGACTCGATGATATAAGGCGCGATTCGCTCGGGATCGGCCCAATAACTGCCGTACCCGAGGCCCAACCAGCGGGCGTCAGCGGTCGAGTCGATCAGGTACTCCCAAAGCCCCCGCCGTCCCGTGAACGTCGAGGATCTCCCCACGAGATCGAGACCGATCGAGGCGGCGACGACGACGAACGCCGTGGCCACGCCGAGACCGAGCCCACAACAGATCACGACCGTGGACCCGCGCGTGCCACGCCGCTGGAAAACGGCGACCAGCAGAGCCAGACCCAACGCCACGACTGCGGCTGCGAGCGAGACGATCGCGGTCGCACTGGCGGCCTGCCATACCAGAAAGACATCGATTACAGCGGCTGCCATGGCCACGGCCGCGGTTCGTCGCCCAGGCCTCTGGAGCCAAATACCGAGCGCCGCAATGCATCCGATCGCAGCCACGGGCCCGAGCGTGTTGCGGTTGGCGAAAATGCCCTGCCAGTTGCCGCCGCCAGCGAGACCGTCGCCCGGTCGTCTGAGTTCCTCGATAATTGACAGGACTGCGAGAGATTGCGTGGACACGAAGAGCGACCACGTCTGGCCCGCGAAGTCCATCAGTCCGAAGCCGGCAGCGGCCAAGAGAAGCGCGCTTGTTAGCACTGCGAGAGCGGGGAGGCCGAAGTCGCCCGCCCAGGTCACCGAGGCGAGCAACCACGTGCCGAACGCAGACACGATAATCAGACTCAGGAGCTGAAACGGGTCGCTGACCTGCACCTGTCGAGCGAAGTAGGCGAGCCCAACCAGGGCTGCGAACCAATAGGTGTAGATGTACGCCCACGAGCCCCCATCAAGTGTTCCGCCGACGACGCGGATCGTGAGCTGCACGAATGGTGCTGACGAAAGACACACGAGGGCCAACGTGGCGAGGATGATTGCGCGAGTCTGGCGGAGGTTTGGATGTTCCGGCATGCCCCAAGAAGGTATCGCGCTCAGGCCGCCAGACTCGCGACATCGGGTTACTGTTGCTTGATCCAAAATATGACAGCCGGGCACGGCTGGCCACTACCGACCGTCTCACGTCGGGCGAGCCGCGCTAGCCTCGCCGGAGGCCCCACGTACCGGATAGTCCGAAGGAACCACCCACCAATGATGTCGACGTCGACGGAACCGATGCGCCGATGAGAAACGCCGACGAGGGGACCGTGCGTCGGTTCGGCGAGGAGTGGTCACATTTCGACCAGTCGGATCTGCCACCACACGAGCAGCGCCAGCGGTTCGAGGAGTATTTTCGGGTGTTCCCGTGGGAACAACTCCCTTCGAACGCGGT
Source organism: Ilumatobacteraceae bacterium (assembly GCA_031416375.1). GTDB lineage: Bacteria > Actinomycetota > Acidimicrobiia > Acidimicrobiales > Ilumatobacteraceae > Ilumatobacter. The sequence goes on along the minus strand of JANOTN010000210.1, from coordinate 4,649 downwards.
GGGATTCGACATGGGCTGTGGTAGCGGCCGGTGGGCGTCTGAGGTGGCGGCGCGTGTCGGCCACTTGCACTGCATCGACGCGAGCGGATCAGCATTGGTGGTGGCCAGGCGCAGTCTTACGGAGTTTCCCAATTGTGAGTTCCATGAGGCCTCGTTTGGGGACATTCCCCTCGACGACGGCTCGATGGACTTCGGCTACAGCTTGGGTGTACTTCACCATGTGCCGGATACCTGGTCGGCGATGGCGGAGTGCGTTAGGAAGTTGAAGGTCGGAGCACCATTCCTGGCGTATATGTATTACGACTTCGAATTCCGTCCGGCCTGGTTCAGAGGTGCATGGAAGGTTTCGGACGTCATCCGAAAGCGGATCTCACACCTTCCGTTTCGGGCGAGGGTGACCACGACGACCATTATCGCAGGCCTTGTGTATTGGCCGCTCGCCCGAGGTGCGCGGACTGCGGAACGTCTACGTGCCGATGTTTCCCATTTCCCCTTGTCGTACTATCGAGACAAGTCGTTTTACACAATGAGGACTGACGCGCTCGATCGGTTTGGCACCTCGCTCGAGAAGCGTTTCTCGCGCTCCGAACTTGAAACCCTCATGATTTCGTCTGGCTTGGAGAACATTCGGTTCAATGACGATGAGCCATACTGGTGTGCGGTGGGTTTCAAAGCTGGTCAGCCATCGCCAGCATTGCACTGATGTGAGCCGAAGTCAGCCCAATCGAAGCCACCTGCCCGCCTACATTGCGGTTGACAACAGCCGGGCTAATGCGGGCCCTGACATGACCGCCGTGCTACATCGTCAACCGGGTTTCGCTGCCGGACGCCCATACTTCGGATGCAACTCGGCTCGCGCCAGCAGCTGAGGAGGGGAGCGAAGAATGGTCCATCGTCAGGTCTCAACCGACGTCATGCGAGCGGCTCGTTGGGGTGCGCCTGGGCTGTCTCAGGCTTTGTCGAGCATCGGCAACGTTGCGCTTCTCCTGGCCGCAGCGAGGACTCTTTCGGTTGCAGATTTCGGGGTGTTCTCGTTGGTGTATCCGGGGGTGCTGCTGGTCTCGCTGCTGGTGCGGGTAGCAATCGGTGAATCGAACATGGTGAGATCTGCGGACAGCGCAGTCCGGCTCGACGTCGCAGCAACTGTTTTGGGCGCAGCGCTTGTCGTCACGCCAGCGCTCGGCGTGGTCGCCTTCACGATCACGGCAATCATCAGTGGGTCCTGGTCGCTCAGCATCGCGGTGGGACTCGCGGCGACCGTGGTGCCGTATGCCGACACCATGCGATACTCACTGCTCGCCGGGGCTCGCGTCCGCGAGGCGATCCGATTCGACTTCATGTGGACCTGTTCTGGCGTGATCGGGCTCCTTGTGCTCTGGTTTGGAGACGCGTTTTCCCCTCAAGGCCTCCTGCGGGTGTGGTTCATCTCGGCTGGTCTTGCCGTGCTCGGCGCCAAATCGGTGCGTCCCGCGGGTCCGGGTCCGTCACTGGTCAGCTTTCGCGATAACTCACATTGGTGGCGACTCACCGTCAACGAGATGCTGATCGTCGGTTCCTCATATATCACGTTGGTCGCGCTCGGATTCGCTGGCGGCACGGGCGAGGTGGGCGCTGTGAGGGCGGCTCTGTTGCCATACCTATGGGTCCAGTTGTTGATAACCGGGCTATGGCTCGCGGTGCTCAGTCGCCGACCGACCGATGCGCAACTTCGCCGCTTGACGCGCTTGGTGGGATTCGTGATCCTGCTTGCGATCGCCGTCGTCCTCGCCGTATCGAGAGTCGCGCCTGATGACTGGGGATTGTGGCTCCTCCCGGAGCACTGGAGCTCGATAGCAGGGCTTGCGTACTACGCCGCCTTTGGGTACGCAGCGCTGACGGTTGCCGAGCTTCGAATGCTGGTGCTCAAGGCCAAAGGATCAACCTCGCGAGTGCTGATCGCCCGTATTGTGGGTGCGGCGGTGATGGGAATCATGACCGTTGCCCTTTTGGCTCGTCCATCTCCGGAGTTGGCGTTGTGCGCCAGCGGCGCGGGACACGTCGCCGTTGCGGTTGTCGCACGAGGACGTTTGGCTCGTGACAGCATCACCGCGGCCGACACGCGTTAGCGTGCTCAGCCACACTCCCAATCGGCCAAAGGAACCAAATGCCTATGGTCACTGGCACCGCAGCGCCAATCCGAGCGCCTCAACCTCAGGATGCCCCAAATGACCCTTCGCGCTAACTTGCAGCATTTCGCGGTGAGGGCGTTCGGCGCGGTCGGTCTGAAGGGCGTTCTTCTCGCTGTACCCGGTGGATACTTGCGCCAAACCGGATGGATGCGCTCGGCGCGAGCGAGGCGCCCGCTCGACAGGTCAGGACTCTCGCAACCCTGGCTCACGATGCCGGCGGTTGCTTTTTTGGATGAACGACTTCGTGCGGACCTCACGCTCTTCGAGTACGGGTCGGGAGGTTCGACCGCTTGGTATGCGCGGAGAGTCAAGCAGATAACTGCGGTCGAGCACGATCGCCATTGGTACGACATCGTGCGAGGCGACCTGCCGGCAAACGCCAGCGTTCGGTATTTCGGTGCCGAGCCGGTCGGCGACTTCCTAAAGTTGGTGTTCCGACCGCTCGGCGCCCCCCTCGAATACGCCAACAGCATTCTTGCTGTTGTTGAGGGCGACTACCCTGATGTGGTTATCGTCGATGGCATCGATCGATTGAACTGCATCGCCGTGGTGGCCGACACTGCTCCAAATTCGACCGTGATCGTGGTCGACAACCTCGAGTACACCGTCGAACTAGCACCGGCCATCGACCTCCTTCGCGAGCGTGGATTTCGCTACCTGGGTTTCTGCGGATTAGCCCCGGGCGAGCTGCGGCTCAGCAACACGGGAATCTTCTATCGAACGGGCAACTGCTTGGGTATCTGACCGGCATCAATCGGGAGAATCGTCGGATGTTCGCCCACGATTTTCAGCGGTGCCCCTCCATGTCGAGTAATTATAGCTACCACGACGTGAGTCGTCGGCCTCCTTCGCCGAGCGCTCCACCTGTAGACTCCCCGGCATGCTTCCGCCCTCCGACGCCCGAATCTTCGTGGCTGGTCACCGGGGTCTGGTCGGTTCGGCGATCGTCCGTCGTCTCGAATCGCTTGGCTTCACCAACCTACTGATCGCTTCGCGTAACGACCTAGATCTGCGCAATCAAGCCGAGGTCTCGCATTGGTTCAAGGTGAATCGACCAGAGTTCGTGTACTTGGTGGCCGGAACGGTCGGCGGAATCGGAGCCAACAGCACACGACCGGCCGAGTTCATCTACGACAACCTGATGATTCACGGGACCGTCGTGGAGGCGGCACACCAATATGGCTGCACCAAGCTGCTGTATCTCGGGTCCTCGTGTATCTATCCACGCGATGCGACGCAACCCATCCGCGAGGAGCAGTTGTTGACGGGGCCGCTCGAGCCAACCAACGAATGGTACGCAACGGCGAAGATTGCCGGCATCAAGTTGTGCCAGGCCTATCGGCGGCAATACGGATGTGACTTCATCTCCGCAATGCCGACGAACCTGTACGGTCCTCATGACAACTTCGACCTGACGTCGAGCCACGTGTTACCTGCATTGATCCGAAAATTCCACGACGCCAAGTTGTCGGGCGCGGCCGAGGTCGAGATCTGGGGAACGGGTTCTCCAATGCGTGAATTTCTCCATGTCGATGATCTCGCCGACGCCTGCGTGTTCCTGATGCAGCATTACTCCGAGGAGTTGCACATCAACGTCGGTACCGGAATGGATCTGTCGATTCGCGAGTTGGCGGAGAAGATTCGCCAAGTCGTATACCCCTCCTCGATCTTACGATTCGACACGTCGCGTCCCGATGGCACTCCCCGAAAGGTGCTCGATGTGACTCGCTTGCGCGAGGTTGGATGGTCACCGACCGTGTCACTCGACGACGGAATCAGATCGACCTACGAATGGTTCTTGGCCGAACAAGCTGCGCACGGCGAAATCCGCGGCGTTGTTACCGCCGCGGCGGTCTGAGCGGTGCCGGTCGCATTCGTCACTGGACTCACCGGCCAGGATGGCTCGTACCTCGCCGAGTTCCTTATCGAGAAGGGCTATGAGGTCCATGGACTCGTCCGCCGTTCCAGCGTGCTCGGTCGCTCGCGCCTCGAGTCCTTGTACCGCGAACACCGCGACCAAGTGCAGTTGCACTACGGGGATCTCACCGAAGGTATCGGCTTGGCGAGGTTGATCGGAACGATCGTGCCCGACGAGGTCTACAACCTCGCCGCCCAGAGCCACGTACAGGTCTCGTTTGACGTGCCCGAGTCCACCGGCGACATCACCGGCCTCGGCACCATGCGCGTGCTCGAAGCGCTTCGCTTGGTGGGCAGCACGGCGCGCTTCTATCAGGCTTCGTCGTCTGAACTCTTCGGCTCGTCGCCGCCGCCGCAGAACGAACAGACACCGTTCCACCCGAGGAGCCCGTATGCCGTAGCGAAGATGTACAGCTATTGGGCGACGATCAACTATCGCGAGGCGTACGGCATGTTCGCCAGCAACGGCATCCTCTTCAACCACGAGAGCCCGCGTCGTGCGGAGAACTTCGTCACTCGAAAGATCACCAAGGGTGTCGCCGACATCAAGTTCGGGCGGGCAAC
>JANOTN010000209.1:0-6567 GCA_031416375.1 Ilumatobacteraceae bacterium | reverse complement strand
AACTCGCGGCCGTCGGAGATAGCCAGCCCCCAGTCAGGCGATGGCCGGGGAAGCCCGACGCCGAGAAAGCTGAGAGTGGCGACGGTGAAGATCGCGTAGCCAATTCTGACCGTCAGTTCAACGATGATCGGGGCCGTGATGTTCGGAAAGATCTCGCGAGTCATGATGAACAGGCTCGACTCGCCTCGCAGCCGGGCCGATGTCACGTAGTCGAGATCGCGTTCGGCGATCACGGCTGCCCGAACCGTGCGAGCCACGATTGGCGTGAACAACAAGGCGACTACATAGATAACCAGAATCCTGCGAGAACCGAATGTGAGTGCGTCGAGCAACGTGCTGGTGTCAGCGAGTGTGAGCACCAGGAGTCCAACGAGGATTAGCGGGAGCGACATCACCGCTTCGACGATCCGGCTGAGTACGAGATCGACTTTGCCGCGGAAGTAGCCCATCGTCATGCCGACCAACGTTCCAACGGCGACACCGAGCATTGCCGCCGGCGGTGCCACAAGCAACACGTCGCGAGCGCCGGCCAGAACCCGCGAGAAGATGTCGCGACCGATCTTGTCGGTGCCAAACCAGTTTTCGCCATTCGGGCCGACCTTGCCCTGCGTGTTGATGTAGGTGAAGGGGTCAAACGGCGTGATTCGCTTGTAAAGGATCGCGCAGGCGACCCAGAAGCCGACAACGATGGTCCCGATGATGAAGCCGGGCCTTCGTCGGAGCAGTCTCCAGTTCTCGCGTCGGGCCTGTTTGCGTTCGATGGCCGTCTGATCGAGGACGGTGACGTGTTCGATGGCGGTCATTGGCCGATCTCCAGGCGCGCTCTGGGGTTCAGCCAGGCGATCACGATGTCGGCCAGCAACGTGGTCAGCATGTAGATGCTGCCGATGATCGTTACCGCAACCTGCAGTACAGGGATGTCGAGATCCTGAACAGCGTTCAGTATGACGCGTGACAAGCCGGGATAGTTGTAGACCAGTTCAACGCCGACGATGCCACCGAACAGGTAACCGATTTGAACCGAGATGACCGTCAGGGTCGGTGCCAGCGAGTTACGCAGCGCGTGCCTGCGCAAGACCTGTCCACCGGTGAGACCCCTCATCGTCGCCGTTCGGGTGTAGTCGCTTTCGAGTGAACGGATCGTGCCGCTTCGCATCATCCGGGCGATGTATCCGAAGTAGACGATCGCCATCGCCAACGCGGGGAGGAACAGGTAGTCAAGTTGCCCGAACGCCGACGTTCCCTCAGGGATCGTTGCTACCGATTGGAACCACTTCAGCTTCACGCCGAACACAACGGCTAGAAGCGCACCCGTGACGAACTCGGGTATCGATGCTGTGGCCAGGCCGAGCAGCACGATCCCTCGATCAACTTTCGTGTCTCGGTACTTGGCCGCCAAGAGTCCTGCACCGATCGAGATCGGCGTGGTGATCAACAAGGCCAACCCGGCCAGCTTGGCTGAGCGGTACAGCGGCACCCAGATCATCCCGCCGACTGGCCGTTTCGTTGACCACGACAAACCGAAGTCGAATGTCACGAGACTTCTCATCAACCGCCCGTAGCGAACCAGCCACGGGTCGGTGAGTCCGAACTCCTCGCGGAAGGCGATCACGCTCGCTTCGGGCGCGGTGTTTCCGAGGATGTTGCGGGCGATGTCACTCGGCAGCATGGTCACCATCACAAAGACGATGGTGACCAGCAGCCACAGCGTGATCAGCGACAGTGCCAGGCGTTTTAGGATGTAGCTCGGCATGCGCTGATTGTTCGGACCATTCGGTTCAGCCCATGACTGCCAAGTCGAAGAACATCTGGCCAAGTGCGCTGAGGCGCACACCGGTGAACTTCTTCGAGTGACCGCCGATGTAGTTGTAGAAGTAGGGGATCACGGCGGGAACTTCGTCGTTCATGATCGTTTCAATCTTCTCGCAGGCAGCGGTGCGTGCCGGTAGTTCGGCTGACGCCTGATATTCGACGATTGCCGCGTCGAGGTCGGCCGACGAGTACTGCGACGAGTTCCAATCGCCACCGGTGCGGAATGCCTTGAGCAGGTAGACGTCCGGGGTGGCGCGGTGGCCGTAGTCGACGATCCCGAGTTCTGCCGAGCCTGCGCAGGGGTAGGTTTGGCACCACTGCGTGCCGTAGAACGTGTCACCACTCTCGACGTTGAGCGTCAGGTTGAAGCCACCCTCGGCCGCCTGAATCTGCACGAGTTCGGCAAGTTGCGGGATCTCTTGCAGGTCGACGGCATTCAACACGGCGGTCAGCCCGTCAGGGAAGCCTGCCTCTGCAAGCAGCGCCTTCGACTTCTCGGTGTCACGGGTGCGCTGCGGCACGGTGTCAGAAAAGAACGGATAGAGCGGGGCGATCACATGATCGTTGCCGACGTCGGCCTTGCCCTGGAACAACGTCTGGATGATCTGATCGCGGTCGAGGCACAGGGCGAGTGCCTGACGGACCCGCTTATCGGTGAACTGGCCCTCGCTGCAGTTCATCCAGATCTCGCGGTGCGTGGCGGCGCGCATACTGATCACGTTGAAGTTCGGGTCGGCAAACAATGCGTCGCCACCGACAATCGAGAACTGCACGATTGCATCGACTGAGCCGCCCTGCATGGCTGTGACCATCGAACTGACGTCGGCGAAGAACTGCCAATCGGCACCGTCGAGCGAAGTCTTGCCACCCCACCAGGTGTCGTTGCGAACGAACTTTGCGCCGGTCGTCGGGTCGTAGCTGTCGAGTTTCCAAGCGCCCGTGCCGTCGGGTCGTCCGTCCAGCGTGGTGCCGGCGGCATAGTCCGCCGGTGTGATCGCAGACTGCGGGTTGTAGACCGAGACGAGGTACGGGAGGCTGGCGTTCGATGCCCCCAACGTGAACACGACGGTGAGCGGGTCGGGAGCGGTGACGTTGCCGGCGACGATCGAGCCGCCGAGCCCATCTCCGACCGCAACGATGCGATCCATCGTTGCGACCACATCTGCCGACGTGAAGTCGGCACCATTCTGCCACTTGACGCCATCGCGGAGCTGGAACGTCCACACGGTCGAATCGGCGTTGGCGGTCCATTTGATGGCGAGGCCTGGCGCAATGTCGGCGTCACCGAGGGTGCACAAGTAGTCGAAGCACTGGGCGATCATTCCGTAGGAGCCGAGGTCGGCCATCGCGATCGGGTCGAGCGGACCCGCCGGCTTCTGGCTGGCGACACGGATGATGCCGCCCCCTTCTGCGACACTGGACTCGACGGCGCCGGCTGTGTCTTCTACAACCGCGCTCGCAGTGTCCTCAGCGCTCGGTGTCGAGTCGGCGTCACCTTCGTCGTCGCCACAGCCTGCAAGCAGTGCGCTGATGGCTGGCAATGCCAACGCCCCAGCGACCAACTGGCGACGCGTGAAGCGCCCCTCCATCTGCCACGTCACCAAACGATCGACAGTTTCATTCTCGTCGTGATTCACGTTGTCCCCCAGTACGAAATCGCGGCCACGTCGACCGATCCCGGCCAACGTAGCCCGCTCCGAGTGATCGGTCAATATATCGGAGGTGCTTTTCCAGTACGATTGCACCATGAATTCTTGCGCGCGTTGATCAGCCGACCGGGACCAACAGTGCGACATCGCGGTGCAGCGCCGCAAGGCCGCGATCGAACGTCGCGATCGACGCTCCGCGTTTTCGTGGCATCACTGCATCAAGATGTCACGCCCGCATACGGGTGCCATCTGGGTCGAGCACCGGCTCCATCTGGAGGTGGGCGGGGCGGCGGTTGCCGATGATTTCGATCTCGAAACCCGTTGTTCCCTTGGCTGCAAGTGGGGATGGGATGTAGCCCCAAGCCAGCGAAACGCCTGAGTGGTGGGCGTAGCCGCCCGATGTGATCCATCCGACCACCGCGTCGCCTTCTGGACCGTGGTGCCAGACCGGCTCGTCGCCAATCACGTCGGCGGGGGCCTTGGGGTCAACGTCGACCTGGAACATCACGAGCTTGCGCGTCGGACCACCGCCGGCGATCTCGGCCTCGACCGCGTCGCGGCCGACGAATTCGTGATCGAACTTGAGGACTCGGTCCATCCCTGCTTCGAGCGGCGTATAAATCGGGCGGTATTCGCGGTACCAGGTGCCGAAGTTCTTCTCGAGTCGCATCGTGATCAGCGCTCGGAAGCCGAACAGGCGCATGTCAAACTCCTGTCCGGCCTCCCAAATCAGGTCGAACAGGTAACGCTGGTACTCAGGCGTGACCCAGATCTCATAGCCGAGGTCGCCTGTGTACGTCATCCTTGACAGCCAGACCGGTGCGATCCCGATGTCGATCTGGCGGAACGACATGAACGGGAAGTCCTTGGTTGCCAGCGATGCGTTGGTCAGCTTCTGCAAGACATCGCGCGAGCGAGGCCCGGCGAGCGTCAGTCCGACCATCGAGAGTGCGAGTACTTCAAAACGGATCTGTGAACAGTCCGGAAGGTGATCGAGGAACCAGCGTGGGTGATGCACTTCCGCTGCCTGCGAGCCGAACAGGAAGAACTCGTCGTCACCAATTCGTGAGACCGAAAATTCGCCGACGATGCGTCCCTGCGAATTGAGCATCGCCGTCAGATTGGTGCGCCCGATCTTCGGCAACGAGTTTGTGAACAGCGCTTGCAGCCACGCTGCAGCGCCGGGTCCGCTGACCTTGTACTTGGCGAAGTTCGACGCTTCCGAGAACCCAACCCGCTCCCGAACAGCGCGCGATTCCTGACCCACGATGTCAAAGGCGTTGGACCGGTAGAACGTGACGTCCTCGATTGGCTGCTTGCCCGGTTCCTGGAACCACAGCGGATGCTCGAGCCCGAAGCTCGCTCCCCACACGGCGTTGTGGTTGGTGAGTCGGTCGTAAATCGGTGTCGTGAGCAACGGTCGACCAGCCTGCAACTCCTCGTTCGGGAACGTGATCCGGAACCGACGCGAGTAGTTCTCACGCACTTTGGCGTTGGTGTAGGCGAGCGTGGCGTAGTCGCCGTAGCGGGCCACGTCCATCCCCCAAATGTCGCCGTCGGGATCGCCGTGCACGATCCAGTTGGCGAGCGATAGGCCGACGCCGCCACCCTGGCTGAGTCCGGCCATCACGGCGCATGCCACCCACATGCCGCGCATCCCCTTGATCGGGCCGACGAGCGGATTGCCGTCCGGGCTGAACGTGAACGGCCCGTTGACGAATTTCTGGATCCCTGCTCGCCCGACAGCGGGGAAGTGGGCGAACCCGCGCTCCAGTTCGGGGGCGATCCGGTCGAGATCGTGGTCGAGCAGTTGGAACACAAAATCCCACGGTGTCTCGTTTGGCGCCCACGGTTTGTTGTTCTGTTCGTAGGTGCCGAGCAGGATCGACTGACCCTCCTGGCGGGCGTAGATCTCGCCGGCAAAGTCGATCATGTGCGGCAGTTCGCGACCGGTCGAGCGGTTGTACTCGATCACCTCATCCATAGGTTCGGTGATCAGATAGTGGTGTTCCATCGCCAGCACCGGGAGTTCGAGGCCGACCATTCGGCCGACCTCACGGGCCCACAGTCCGCCGGCATTGACCACGTGTTCGGCATGGATCGTGTGGTCGCGATCGGTGATCACATCCCACGTGCCGTCCGGCCGCTGCTGCAGGTCGGTGACCCAGGTGTCGGTATAGACCTCGGCCCCGCGGCTGCGGGCGCAGATCGCGTAGGCGTGGGTCACTCCGTACGGGTCGACGCTGCCCTCGTCTTCGTCGTAAAGCGCCCCGACGAAGTACTGCTCCTCAAGCAACGGGTTGAGTTGCTTGGCTTCTGCCATGGAGATGATTTCCATGTGCATTCCGAGGTAGCGACCGCGTGCCTGTGCCATACGCAGCCAGTCGAGCCGTTCTGGCGTGTCGGCCAGCATCAGACCGCCCGGGAGGTGAATCGAGCAGTTCTGACCACTCTCTGCTTCGATTTCCTTGTACAGATTGACGGTGTACTGCTGCAGGCGGGCGACGTTGGGGTCACCGTTGAGCGTGTGCATGCCGCCGGCCGCGTGCCACGTGCTGCCTGCGGTCAACTGCTTGCGTTCGAGCAGCACGACGTCGGTCCATCCCACCTTGGTGAGGTGGTAGAGCACGCTCGCTCCGACAACACCGCCGCCGACTACGACGACCTGCGCCGATGACTTCATCAACAATCCAATCTAAAAGTCAGTGGCGACGCCGCCCTCGGCGAGTCGCTGATCGAGGAACGCTTGTAGTTCCTCGCGTCGGATTGGATCCATCGGCGGCGGCTCGTAGGCGTCGAGAAACGCGGAAGCGAGACGATTGGCCTTGCCTGCCGCTTCAGGTTTCCCTGCTTCCTCCCAGCTCTCGTAGTTGCGCCAATCGCTGATCAGGGGTCGGTAGAACGCCGTGCGGAACCGTTCCTGCGTGTGGCCGACGCCGAAGAAGTGGCCGCCCGGGCCGACCTCCTCGATGGCGTCGATCGCCAACGTGTCGTCGTTGACGACAACAGGGTCCATCATCGCCGAAACCATATGTAAGAGGTCGGCGTCGATCACCATCTTTTCGAGACTGGCGTGCAGTCCGCCCTCCATCCAGCCCGCTCCGTG
>JANOTN010000208.1:0-2499 GCA_031416375.1 Ilumatobacteraceae bacterium | reverse complement strand
CGCGTGTTCGCGTTGAACAACGCCAATGTCTCTGGCCCTGAAATGGCGCGGCGGTATGTGATCAACCTGAGTCGGATAGTACATCGGGCACGTCAACCTGACCCGTACGTCTACGTCGTCAGCCCATCCGGCCTCGAACTTCGCTGGCGACCAGAGTTCGTTCGATAGCTCAGCTCCCCGACACGTAGTCGGTGCGGAACGTCTCGTCGAACCGGAAATTCCCGACCCGCTGCTGCACGACGATGACGGAGTCTTCAACAAGCCGAGCACCTGGCGAAAAGCGCAGAGGCCCGCCGAAGCGGGCCTCGCACCTAGCCACCGAAGCGACTAGGGGAATGCCAACAGTATTCCGGAAAAAGGTCGGCAGTTCAAGTTCCAATTCCATAGTCGGCCAATGGCCGTTCTCCTCGGTCGGCCAAGTTCGACCCCAACTCAGCGAGCAGAAACGTCAACTGAATGCGTGTTGTGCTCACGATTCGACTCGATACCGGACACAGTGCGTGCCCCGGATCGTTGCCTCAACGATCATTCGGCATCACGATCAGCCGAGGCCGAGGAGTCTTCGGATGGTGCTGGGGTGGCGGACGCCGTGGTGTGCGTCCTACTCTCTTGCCTGCTGATCGAGCTTCTTCATGATCGTCCGGATTTCCCGTTTGTCGAGTACGACGTCGGATTCCCGCAGACGTCGAGCGAACCGGCCATCGGGGAGCCCGTTGATCACCGTGCCACTGCCAGTCAGCGCTTCCGGCCTGCGACTCGATCACCGCGCCGAGCTGGGCGAGGCCGATCGTTAGGGTCGGTCGGAGAGAAGTTTTCGCACAGGGAAACCGATTCCGGCTCTACTGAGTCGGCGGGCACCGGGTCCGGTTCTCGTGATTCTGGCAGGCGAGTTGGGGGGAATCACCCAGTGCCACCTGGTTGCCGCAAAACCGGGAGCGTGCACGGGGAGGACGCTTTCTGCCCAGATCTTCTTTGCGATCATGTTGACGACCTCCGACTCACGGGCCTGATGGACCTCGATAGCAGCGCCGGTGCCATCCTGACGAACCACTACGTAGTCCCACCGATGATCGTTGGGATAACAGAGAGCCAAATCCGAATCGATCGCCGCACTGCGTGCAGGGTTATCGGCTACAAGCACACGATGTTGCGCTTCGAGCGATCGTTTGCCGGGTTTCCACACGACCTCGCAGATCACGCAGACACCGCAGCGACACTGTCGAGCAGGCGGGCGCTCACACCAGTCAGCCCACCCCAGCCGCTAACGACTTCGTCGACGTCGCCCGGATCAAGCGAACTGATGTCATTGGTGCGAACTGTGCCTTGCTTGGTGTAGTCGAGGGCGTGCACTCTCAGTTGCTTACCCAGGACGGCCTCGGCATTTTCGACGAGACGAGGGTCGCCGCCTCCGCCCAATGCCTTACACAGGATCTTGGCGCTGTCCCTATGCCCGGATTCTCTGATCTGGGCGATGGTCCACACCACATCGAGCACCAGAGGGTGATGAGTCGATAGTACGACCTTGTAGCCGCGTGCAACCAGGTTGACGACGAGGTTCATGACGGCGATGATCGCCTGCGGGTGCAGCCCCATTTCTGGTTCCTCGATCACGATCCAGTCGATGTCGGCATCTTTCGAGACCTTTCCCGCTGGTAGCAACGAGTAGAGGCCGAGCAACAGCGGGATGAACTCCCGCTGACCGGCGGTCCACGCCATCATCGGAAGCTGTGAGCCGTCGGGCAATCGGAGCCGTAGGTCATTCGCCCTCGCGTTCCGATCGATGAGTAGCTCAGCCCCATGGAACACTGAACCGATGATCTGCTGACGCATCGATTCCCGGAGCCGACCGGGGTTCGGGAACAACTTGCCTGCTTTCTCGTATCGACCGTTGACCAACGCATCGTGGAGTTGGGCGCTGTAACGGCGCACCACGAATGGCGTCTCGGGGCCAAACTCGCGGAATCTCTGGGGGAAGCCCGTTGGCAATGCCAGCGTGCGCTGCGCAGGAATGAACGTCAGCCGGTGCACCGCCTCTTCGAAACCCTTTCGACGGCGGAGGAGCGGCTTTCCGATCGAAGAACCATTGAGCGACACAGTTGTGCTGTCGGTCCACAGGTGTTGCATTCCCTCACCAAAGACCAGTTGGACGAAATCAGACCAATCACGTGGTTCTATGCCGTTGTCTCGCAGTGTCCGACGCACCGCCAACCCATCGACGCACAGTTCAAGGCATTCAAGGAGGAGGCTCTTACCGGTTGCTTGAGGGCCGACCAGAACGGTGAGATCCCCGAACTCGATGTCGGCCTGCTCGATCTGCCCAAGATTGCTCACAAGCAGCCGATCGGGTTTCACGACTCCACCTCATTTCGCATCGATTCCACCCTATCCATGGGTCAATTCACTTCGAAGACTTGCATGACTTCGTCCCCGTAGTCGTTGATTACTTTGACTGCGATTTTGCCGGTTTCGGGTTTGGGGAAGGGGCGGCTGACCGTGCTG
>JANOTN010000207.1:0-11902 GCA_031416375.1 Ilumatobacteraceae bacterium | reverse complement strand
CGCCAGAGATGCCTCCGTTGCGGGCTGTCAAGCAGGCACCAATCGTCCCGGAGTGATACACGGAACGCCCGACGTTGGCACCGGGGTTGATCCCTGACACGACGAGGTCGAACTGCTCACCGAACGTTCCCAAACGTGCGTACAGCACACACAGCGCTGGCGGACCGTTCAACGACCAGGCTTCCGGCACGCCCTCGATCTGGCAGCGGGTGATCACAGCTTCGAACTGGGTGAGCGCCCCGACGGCCGCGCCAGCGCCGGAAAACTCGCGGTCGGGGGCAACGATCACCACGTCGCCGAGGGTGGTCATTGCCCTGGAGAGATGGTGGAGACCGAGACTGTCGATCCCGTCGTCATTAGTGAGGAGAATGCGCACGACTCTTGGATACCAGGCGAAGGTGAACATTGTGTGACTCGGCTGCTAAGGCAGTGTGGTCAACGGTCACACAGTGACCATCGTGGACGACGATCTTGCCGGATGCGACCACGTCGCGGACGGCGCGACCATCGCTGGCCCACACCAGCGCGGTCACCGGGTCGTCTGCGTGCGGGGTCCATGTAGGGCCGGTCGTGTCGATCACGGCGATGTCGGCGCGCTTGCCGACCTCCAACGATCCGAGTTCATGATCCATGCCGATAGCCCTGGCGCCACCGATCGTGGCCATTTCAAGCGCGTCGATCGACGTGACTCGGGTCGGATCCATGGTGATGTCCTTGGCGAGTCCAGCGAAAAGCCGCGCCGCCAGGAAGATGTCGATCGCGTCGCCGGCATTCTCACTGTCGCAGCCGAGCGCGACGCGACCACCGTGGTGGAGCAGTTGTGGGTGCCGAAATGATCGAGTGACACCCTGGCCGAGTCGGAGGTAGGCCCACGGGCAGGAGGCGACGGCAACGCTGTGGTCGAGTAGCAGATCGAACTCGGTGTCGTCGATGTGAACCGCGTGCGCTATCAGGACATGCGGACCCAGCACCCCGAGCCGAGCGAGATGCTCGATTGGGCGCAACCCGGTGCGTTTCAGATACGACTTGGGGTCGGCGTTGCTGGGGGAGAGGTGGAACGTCAGGCCGGTGCCGACCTGCTGAGCGAGCTCGCTGGCCGCCACGACCAAGTCGTCCGACATCAGATCGTGCCCAACCAAGGTGACCCAACCGGACACGCTCGGATGACCCTGCGTCAGCTCGAGCGCGCTGGTTTGCCGGGCGATCACGGCATCGAGAGGCGCTGCGTGGGGACCGTCACCAACGTCCCATCCCCAAGAACCAAGCGTGCCTCCGACGCCGACGCGGTTGAACGCTGCGAGCACCCGATCGGGGTGCGCCACGGTGCCCGCTTCGACCGTGAACGTGATCCCATTCGTGACCGCTTCGACAAGCGACAATGTGGCCGAGAGTTCGTCGTCGTCGCCTGAGTGTGCGGCATGCGCCGGAAGGGCCCAGTCGGTCAGCGCGACCCCGGGTCGCAGATCATCAGGAATCGTTGAACGCAACAACCGATCGCCGGTGAGGTGCTGGTGGGCGTTGATCAGGCCCGGCATCACGACCGTTCCGGAGCCTCCGAGGGTGATCGCTGGATCGAATCGGGTTGCTGCATCGGTGTGAGTCGTGACCGCCACGATGCGGTCTCCAGTGACAACTACGGCACCATCGTGAATCTGACTTCGAGCGGCGTCCATCGTCACAACGACCTCGCCATGGATCAGGAGGTCGGCGGGCTGGCGCATTACCCCACGGTAGGCCGTGGCTACGGTGGGGTGTGCGATGACACGACGTACCTGCCGAACTCCCGCTCGATCTGCGGGCGACCGTCAGTGTGCAGGCTGATCGAGCGTCGTGGAATGGCGTCGTCGGCTCGCCGCCCTAGTCGCCTCCGTCTGACGTCGGGGTACGTTGACTGAACCACATCACCAGCGCCATTCCGATCATGACGAGTGCCATCCCGGGAATCTGGACTGCCCGAATCAACTCCCCGAGGAACAGCCAGGCGAAGAACACGGAGATGGCTGGCTGGCTGACCTGGATCGCCGACATCGTCGCTATCGGCACGGTGCGATGCGCAAACGCCAACATGCCATGAGCGACCATTCCCGTCAGTACCGACATGATCGCCGCCGCCGCCCAAGTCTTTCCGCTGAGTGGCCAGATCTCGTCGCCTGCGATAGAGAACGCAACTGGGGTCGCCGTAATTAATGCGACTGGCATCACGATCGCCATGAATTCCCAGGTATCGACGCCGTCGACGCCGTCAGCACCGCGTGCTCGCTTCGATGCCAGCAGATACGCCGACAACGACGCAAGGCCAAGGACGGCCAGGAGGTCGCCGTTCAGTGTGGCGACGCCCTTCTTCGGACCGAGGAACAACACGATTGCAATACCGACCAGCGACAGGGCTCCCCAGCTCAGTGCCCGCCATTTCGGTCGCTCTCCGAACAGCATGAATCCGGCGGGGATCATGACGAACGGAAGCATCGCGGCGATGAACTCGGCGTGAGCGATGCTGGTCCGGGTGACCGCCGTGAATAGCACCGAGATGTTGATGCCAAACAGCAGGCCGGGCGGAATCGTTCGCTTCCAGGTAGCGCGAGTAGGCAACGGTCTGCCTGTTCGGGATCGGCGAATGAGCAGCACGATCCACCACAGAATCGATGATCCGACCAGTCGCCACCAGGCGACGACCGAACCCGGAACCTTGGGCCACTTCAGTACGGAGTAGCTGAGCGAGAAGCAGACAACCGAACCGAACACGGCGAGTAAGCCGACGACACGAGAGTCCCGCCCGGGCCGCCTCGTCATGTGTCGCGGCAAACGTCAGGTTCGATGTAGATCAGGCGTGCGGCGGGTACGGCCTGACGAACATTCGCCTCGGTGACGTTAATTGCATCTGCTACTTGTTCGAACGTGAGTGACGCGTCGTACTCCAACTTGGCGGCGACGAGGATCTCCTCTGGGCCCAGGTGCTGCGTCTTGAGGTGGATCAGTGCGTTGACATGTTGCGAACCTTCGAGCGCGCCGACGATCGCCGCGTGGTCGGCGTCGCTCGCCGATTCGCCGATCAAGAGACCCTTCATCTCAATGACCAGGATGATCGCGATGATGATCAGCAGCACACCGATGGCGATTGACCCGACAGCATCCCAACGACCGTCGTCGGTCCACTTCGCCATCAGCACTCCGAACAACGCCATCAGAAGACCCAGCTCTGCTCCGGTATCTTCCAACAGCACAACGGGTAGTTCAGGTTGCTTCGATGTACGGATGAACTTCCACCAACTGATGTCCGGACTCTTGACGTGGTTGGCCTGCTTCACGGCAGTTCGCAGCGAGTAGGTCTCGAGTACCAAACCGAACACGAGAATCCCGACGGCGATCCACAGGTTCTCGATGTGATGTGGGTCTCGGAACTTGCTGATGCCCTCGTATAGCGCGAACAGTCCACCCATCGAAAACAGCACGAGTGCGACGGCAAATGACCAGAAGTAGCGCTCGCGGCCGTATCCGAAGGGGTGTTCCTTAGTGGCCCGTTTCTTGGCCCGGTTCCCTCCGAGAAACAGCAGCCCCTGGTTGCCGGTGTCGGCGAGTGAGTGAACCGCTTCGGCGAGCAAACCCGCCGATCCGGTGATGATGAACCCGACAAACTTCGAGATGGCGATCCCCAGATTCGCAAAGAACGCCGCAACTATTGCTTTTCTACTGCCTTCGGTCACACCGTAAATGTTGCCACAAAGCCACCTACATCCCCGCCATTCCGAGCCATGCGGCGAGCACCGATTCGTCGCCGACCGGACTCAGTTCGTGGTTGCGAGGCGTGTCCCGATTCCACAGCTTGAGCAGGATTGCCTCGGCCGGGCCACGCAGCGCGGCGTCACCTTTACGGTGTTCTCGGATGATTGTCATCTCCTCGTCCTGGAATGAGATCAGCCACTCGCCGGGAACATCGGTGCAGTGCAGGTGAAGACTGCCAGCCGGGGGTTCGACGCGAGCTCGCTTGATCAGCCGCGGAAGGGCGATCGTGAAGTACTCGTCGATGCCGTCACTGGCAAGTTCGGGATCGAGCGTTGCGGCAATCCCAGCCGTCGTCTCGGCATCCCATCGGTGGATTGCTGTCTCGTGGGCCTGCCGACGTGGCCAGATCCTTCCGATCTTCTCGACCGGAAACGGACACCACGTCGGTGCTTCCGGATCGATGCTGAGCAGCGTCCCGGCGAGTTCGTGGGCACCGGTCCGCAGCCAGTCGGCGAGTTCGTCATCGGTCGGTGTTTCTGTCCCGAACGACAGTGGTTGGGTGGCTGTCTCGGCTGATTGGCGTGCCCAGCGATGCACGCTGCCTGTGTGATGGGTGAGTTGTCGTAGGTCCCATCCGGGGCAGGCGGCGACAGCGGCATCGAGTGGGCCAATCCCGACGGCTACCGCGAACTTCTCGACGTCAGCGAGCAGATGATCGACATACCACTGGGCGGAGCGGGTCTCTGTGTTCACAAGACGCGACGGTAGCCTCAAGGACATGAGTCCGCTCGAAGCAATTGCGTCTCCCCTTGGGGGTGCGCTCATCAGCCAGCCGGTTATCTCGATTACAGATCACGCCTTCGACAAGCTGCTCGAATTGCGTGCCGAGGAGTCCGATGCCGACCAGCTCGGGTTGCGTCTGGCGATCGCCTCGAACCCTGGTGAAGATTTCCGCTACGACCTCAGCTTCGACGAATACCTGAAGGCGGCGTTCACCGATGAGGTGCGCACGCACGAGGTCGATGGCAAGGGTGCCGTCAAGGTCATCATTCCGGGCAAGGACATCGAGCTGTTGCAGGGCGCGACGCTCGACTGCACCGACTCGCAGGGTCTCGTGATCCGCAACCCAAACCGGCCCGCCGCTCCGAGCGCCGAGGGTCTGACCCGCGACGACGAGCTGTCGGCCGAGATCGAGGCGCTGGTTTCATCCGATGTCAACCCGGCACTTGCCGCCCACGGTGGGTTTGTGACCTACGTTGGCCACGACGGTGAAGGCACCGCCTACATGACGATGGGTGGCGGCTGCCACGGATGCTCAATGAGCAAAATGACGATGCTGGAAGGCGTCCAGACCATGCTCAGTGAGGCGTTGCCAGCTGTGCAGCGTGTGAAGGACCTCACCGATCACGCCACCGGGGAAAACCCCTACTACAGCTGACATCCGATCCACCGACCTTTTGGTCGTGTCACCGGCACCAACCATGGCATCGGCGCCGCAACCGCTCGTCGACTCGCGGCGCTCGGTGATCGCCTGGCTGTGTACCGACGCCGCCAAGCTCGTATCGGGCACCGTGATCAGACTGCGCTGATCAAGAGCACGACCCCGAAGATTGCGAAAAGGAGCGCCGCTGCGAGTCGGAGGATTCTCGGGTTGAACTTCGTGCCAAGCTTGAGACCGGCGATCGCGCCGAGCATCCCGGCCGAGACGACACCGAGCGTCGAACCGATCCACGTTGCGAACGGATTTGATCGCGCCGCCAGCGCCGCAGTCGCCAGTTGTGTCTTGTCGCCCATCTCGCCGATGGCAATCGTCAAAGCGATCGAGGCGATGACCGTCGACGCCTTGATCACACGTGCGCCGTCGCCGCCTTCAGTTTCGGGGCCGCCCCGTAGCGCCAGCACGGCGAACAGGAGAAACAGCACACCTCCGGCGATCGCGATCGGGCGTTCCGGCAACGCCGCACCGAGCACGCCTCCAACCAGCGCAGCGATTGCACCGGCAACTCCGTATCCGATCGTCAGACCGACTGCCACCTGACGAAGGCTGTGTCGAGCACCGAATCCGATTGCCAGCAACTGTGTCTTGTCCCCGAGTTCGGCGACGAACACCACGCCGAACGCAGACCCGGCGGCGGCAACAAGCTCCCACATGCTAGCTCTAGCATGCCAGCGATGTACTCGCGATGCCTACGCTGCGGCGATGGAGATTGCTCGCTTCTGCTGGCGCTATTTTGTATTGCCGACGCGTAATCGCGCCAGCAAAACCCAGTCCGTTGCTGCCGGATTACGGCGTGGCGAGGGCTTGGGTGAAGTCGGCGATGATGTCGTCGGGGTCCTCCAAACCGACGGAGACTCGCACGAGACCCTCGGTGACCCCGGCTTTTGCCTGTTCCTCTGGCGTGAGGCTGGCGTGCGTCGTCGTGGCGGGGTGACACATCAACGTCTCCGGGCCGCCGAGTGACGTGGCGCATCGGGCCAGTTCGATCGTGTTGAGTAACGATCGAACCGCATCGCGACCGCCAGACAACTCGAACGCCAGCACGGTGCCGAATTGGCGCATCTGTCGCTTGGCGAGATCGTGTTGGCGGTGCGAGGTAAGCCCGGGGTAGTGCACCCGCAAGACCGCTGGATGGCGTTCCAGCCATTCGCCGAGGCGTTGCGCGGTTGCCGCCTGATGTGCGGTTCGTACTGACATCGTTCGAATCCCGCGAATCGCGTTCAATGCATCGAACGGTGAAGCGGTTGCACCGTGCAACACGGCGTAGCTCCAGATCGCATCGATCAGTTCCTTCTCGCCCGCCACCACGCCGAGTGTTGCGTCATTGTGACCGGCGATGCCCTTCGTGGCGGAGTGAATCACGAGATCGACACCGTGGGCCAGCGGCTGTTGGCCGAGTGGTGTGGCAAACGTCGAGTCGACGACGGTGAATGGACCCTTGATCGCGCCCAACTCGTCAAGGTCGACGAGTTCGAGTAGCGGGTTCGAAGGGGTCTCGGCAATCACCATCGTGGTGCGACCTGGTCTCACAGCTGCGGCCAGGGCACCAGGTTCAGTGCCGTCGACCAGCGTGAGCTCGATCCCAAATCGTGCGCATGGGCCTTGCAGGAAGGCGAGTGTTCCCGCATACAGCTGGCGGGCAGCGACGATGTGGTCGCCCGTCGAACACAACGCCAGCACGGTGGAGGCAATCGCACCCATCCCAGACCCGAACGCCATCGCGTCCTCTGCGGATTCCAACTCAGCAACGGCCTGCTCGAACGCCCGCACCGTCGGATTGCCATAGCGTCCGTAGAACTCGTCGGACCGCAGCGAGGTGGCACGACGGTGGGCGTCGTCCATGCATGTTGACTCCCACACACTCGACGCCCACAGCGCCGGGGCCATCGATGACCCGCTGGCACCACGTCCAGCGCGAATCGCCGTGGTTCCGGGTTTCAGATGCTCGTCACGTGACACAGAATTCATTTCCCTCGGGATCGGTCATAACCGTCCACCATTGTCCGTTTTCGTCGACTCGGCGGATGTTGGTGGCACCAGCGGCGACCAACTGCTCGACCTTCTTGGTGCGCTCCTCGTCGGATCGCCCGGCGCGAATGTCGAGATGTACCCGATTCTTGACGGACTTTCTCTCGGGCACCCGGAGGAAGAGGATCCGGGGACCGACGCTTGCTGGGTCGACGATCGCCCCGATCGAACCGGTCGGTGGCATCGGAATGTCGTTGGCACGCAGGAAGTCCTCCCACGAGAGATAGCCGGCGGGCGGCGGTTCTTCGACGTATTCGAGCGCAACAGCCCAGAACCGACACATGCTGTCGGCGTCCTCACAATCGAAGGTGATCTGGAATGGCGTCGCCATGGGACGTACGGTAGCTGGCATGGCTATCGGCTCGCTGCATGAGATCGTGTTTGATTGTGCAAATCCGGAGGCGTTGGCGCGGTTCTGGCAAGCGTTGATCGGGGGAGAGGTCGAGGTTGAAAGCGACGACTGGGCCGTGCTCGACGGCGACGACGTCGGTTTTTACATCGGATTTCAACGCGTCCAAGAACACAAGAGGGCCAAGAACCGGCTGCACCTCGACGTCGAAGTCGACGACCTCGCCAGCGCGATCGACGACGCCGAAATGCTCGGTGCCAGAAAGATCGGCGAGCTCGTCGAAGAGGAAGATGGCAACTACCAGGTCATGGCCGACCCCGGAGGCAACGAATTCTGCTTCATCACCGAGGAGTAGTCGTCAGGTGCCGAGTCGGGCAATGATCTCGTCGTGGAATTTGGCGTTGCTGCTGACGGCGCTGGGTTTCTCGTAGGTGATGCGGCCTTTGCGGTCGGTGAAGAGTCCGCCGGCTTCCTCGACGATCACCTTCACCGCCGCCAAATCGTAGGGGGCGACACCGACTGCGTCGACGGCGAGATCCAAGGCACCTTCGGCGACGAGGCAATGCTGCCAGAAGTCGCCGAACCCGCGAGCGCGGCGTGCCTGCTGCAGGATCTTGACCAGTTCGCCGGTTAGTCCGAGGTCTTCCCATCCTTGGCTGAAGGTTACGCTGACCTGGGCTTCTGCGAGTTCGGCAACGTCGGAGACGCGGCATGGTCGCCCGTCAACGAACGACCCCAATCGTCGCGCCGCCCACCATCGCCTGCCCATCGCTGGAGCTGAGGCAACACCTACGACGGGGCCGTAGTCGATGTGGGTGAGCGCGATCAATGTCGCCCAAACCGGAATGCCGCGCACGAATCCCGAAGTGCCGTCGATCGGATCGACGATCCATCGCCAGGGAGAACTGGCGTCGCCCTGGAGACCGTGCTCCTCGCCGAAGAATCCGTGTTTTGGTCGTGCCGCGATCGCGAGTTGGGCGAGCAAGGTCTCACATCCCTGATCGGCTTCGGTGACCTCGGTTCGGTTGTCTTTCCAGCCGAGCGTGAAGTCCTGCTGCTCAAATCGAGGGAGCGTAAATGCATCAGCGGCGTCGGCGAGTGTCAATGCCAGTTCGAGTTCGGATCGTAGGTCGTCTAGATCGGCCACAACCCGAACCCTATGCGAGGTGGGCGCGCAGTGTGGTGGCGATGCCTTCGGCGTCCAAGCCGAGCTGGGCGAGGATGTGATGGGCTTCGCCGTGGGGGATGAACTTGGTCGGCAATCCGAGTACATCGACGGGAACCTCCGGGCGGATCGCGCCGATTCGATCGGCAATCATCATCCCGATCCCACCCTCCCGGACGCCGTCTTCGACCGTGACGACGGCCGAGTGTGTTGCCGCTGCGGCGATCATCTCTTCGTCGAGTGGGGCGCAGCATCGGACATCCCACACCTCGACCGAATAACCCTGTTCTGCCAGGCGATCAGCAGCTTTCAACGATGCTTCGACCATCTTGCCGATTGCCAGCACACAAACTGAACCAGCACCAGCACCAGTAACACCAGCGCCCGGGCGGGCGAGTCGTGCCTTGAGACCTGTGCCGACTTCGTGTTCACCGACCTGGCGAGCTGCCCCGCGGGGGTACCGGATCGTCACCGGGCCCTCGTCCGCCAACGAAACCGCGTCGAGCAGCATCTGTTGCAGATCCTGAGCACTCGATGGAGCCAGCACTCTCATGCCAGGCACCTTCGACAACAACGCCATGTCGTACACACCGTGGTGCGAGGGCCCATCGGGCCCGGTCACACCTGCTCGGTCGAGGCAGAAGATCACTGGTAGGCGGTGCATCGCAACGTCATAGACAACTTGATCCCACGCCCGGTTGAGGAACGTCGAGTAGATCGCCACGACCGGTCGCATGCCCCACATCGCCATACCGGCGGCGGCAGTGACAGCGTGTTGCTCGGCGATCCCGACGTCGAAGAAACGGTCGGGGAAATGGTCTTGAAACGGCAGCAAACCGGTCGGACCCGGCATGGCAGCGGTGATCGCCACGAGCCGAGGATGCTCCTCGGCCGCCTTGATGACGGCTTCGGCGAAGGCCTGCGTATACCCAGTCGGCACCGCTTTCGGGGGACCCTTCATGGGGTCGAAGACAGGGGCGTCGTGGAGGTGCTTCTCGTCGTCGTCCTCCGCCGGCGGGTACCCGCGACCCTTCTGCGTCAGTACATGCACGATGATCGGGCCCTCGACCGAAAGCGCCTCGGCGTTACGGAAGGCGACCTCGAGTTCGGGGATCGAATGTCCATCGACAGGGCCCACGTAGCGCACGCCAAGCGCTTCAAAGAAAGACGGCGGTTGGAGAAACTCGCGCACACCGGCCTTGAGGGCGTCCATCGCCTTCTCGGCTTGCGGGCCGACACCAGGCAGATTATGAAGGAAATCTTCAAGTCGTCGCTGACGGCGGACATACACAGGGTTGAGCCGGATGTCGGTCAAAGCGTGGGCCAACTTGTCGGTCACACGATCGGGGAGGCTCGGATGAGTCGACCGCTCGTCGAGTCCCTGCATGTTGGCTGACAGGTTCGACACGGTCGGGGCGTAGCTGCGACCGTTGTCATTGAGCACCATGATCACCTTGCGCCTGTTGTGGCCGAGGTTGTTGAGCGCCTCATACGCCATCCCGCCGGTCATCGCCCCGTCACCGATTACGGCAACGATGTGGCGGTGTGACGTGACGCCGGCGTCACGGGCGACGGCCATTCCGTAGGCGTAGCTCAGAATCGTAGATGCATGACTGTTCTCGACGAAGTCGTGCGGGCTTTCCTCGCGGCTCGGATACCCGGACATGCCGCCTGCTTGACGCAGTTGGGAGAACTGCTTGCGCCGCCCAGTGAGAATTTTGTGAACGTATGCCTGATGCCCGGTGTCCCACAGAATCGCGTCGGTCGGCGATTCGAACACTCGGTGCAACGCAAGCGATAGCTCGACTGCACCGAGGTTGGAACCGAGATGCCCGGCGTTTTCGCTGACCGCTTCGACGATCAGGTCGCGAATCTCACCGGCGAGCGCGTCGAGCTCGTCGTACGACATCCCTCGCAGATCGGAGGGCTGGTTCACGCGTTCCAGCACCATTGAGCGGTGAACGCTACCTGTGAACCGGTACCCGTGCGCACACAGGGCCGAGCCAGCAACATGGTCGTTCAGTAAAATGGTGGTTCCGGCAAAACCGCTGCCGATATTGGTGAGCCTCTAACCCCTTGGAACTAATCACCAGGACAATTACCAGTTGTCGGGTGACGAACTCAGTCGCTGAGGAGTCGGCCGGTAACGTCGGTCGAGTCGACGTCGATTGCTGAGTAAGGGAGCCGGGCAAAGAACTCGTCGGCGTGCCGACCGAGGGCTCGAATCGCCAGGTAGTTGGCACTCCCGCCAATCACGGCACCGAGCCCGAGCGGTACCGCTGTTCCGAGCGCGACGACGCCGCGTCGAGCGCCGTAGCGGCGAAGCAGTAGCCTGCTCATCAGGCGGTTGGCCGTCTGCAACGTTGCCAAGGGGACCCGGTTGTTCGTGGCGAGTTTCGTGCCAGTCGTCGCTTGGTTGATCGCTTTGGCAAACCCGTCGCGCGCCGAGCCGCCGTAGATCAGTACGGCAAGCAGCCACGCTCGCCGTTCCTCGACGGTCGGATCGGGTCGGCCATGTAGTGCCGCAATCGTGAGGATCAGATCGCCCGCTCGCGTGGTGAACCACGCCAACTCGGCGGTGGTTGCGAGGATGGTCGCAGCTGTGCCAACCGCCGGCGCTGCGGCGGCGGCTCCGGCTCCGGCTCCGAAGGCTCCGAGTTCTCGGGCGAACGAATCGACCAGTGACTTGACTTTCTCGGGTCGGATGTCGCCCGGGTGTGCGGCGGCACGCCGCACTGCGGCATCCCATCGCTTGGCCGAGACCTCATCGACGCTCGCCATCACCCGCTGTGCGATCCACTCAGCATCCGCCGGATTGATCCGCGCCGCCAGCCGAGGTGCCCAATCGGAACTGACCCTTCTCATAGGCGAACAGTACCGGCACAAGCTCTAAGCCTGAATCCACCGATCGGTGGCTGGGTGTTGTCGGGTGGTGCGGGGTGGGCGTGACGCTCGGCCGGGTGGTCGGGGTGGTGTTCGGGGCGTGTTGATCTGGGTGTTCGTGGTGGTTTGTGTTGTCAGCGCTTGGTGGGGTTGTGCGGCGTGCCGGTCCGCGGGGTGTGGGTTATCCGGCGGGGCCGGGGAGTGCGCGTAGGGCATCGTGGGCGCATCGTTCGTCCCGTTCAGCGTGATCGTCAGCGTC
>JANOTN010000206.1:0-3161 GCA_031416375.1 Ilumatobacteraceae bacterium | reverse complement strand
TGCGCTAAACGATCCAGGGACGAGTCCCGTGTTGTTTGTGATGTTTGCAATCCGGTCGACATAACCGATTCCAACAAGCGTCGGAAACGAGATCAGGGTTCCGGACCCGACGATCGAGTTCACGAAACCTGCCGCAGCCCCCGCACCGACGATCACCGCACACGTAACAAAATCGAGATCCACGGACACCCGGCGAAGCTAGCGCTGAGCACCTGTCGCAAGGCGGATCAGCGACGACGAATTGAGTGGCCAGAACTGGCCCCAGTGATCAATTGTTGAGTTGCTCGATTGAACTGACTGCGTCGGAGAGAGCGTCGATGAAGGCGTCACACTCGGCGTCGCCGATTGCAAGCGCTAGGGCGACGAATCCGCGACCGGCAAGGTAGACCCCGCGGGCAAGCATCTCGTGGAACAGCAGTTCCTTCAACACTCCGTCGGCTGCCAGCAGGTCGCCGGGCGTCGTGACGGGTCCGCGCACGGTATGGATGGTGAACATCGACCCCATTCCGGCGACGCACAGGGGCAGCGATGTCGTCGCCAACACGTCGGCAACTCGCTGCCGGAGCCGTTCGCCTCGTTCATACAGCGCGTCGAGCGTCGCCGCCGTCAGCAGTTCACCGAGTGCGGCGACCCCGCCAGCCATCGACACGACGTTGTTGTTGAACGTGCCGCCGTGAGTCAGTGTGCCGCCGCGCGCCGGATCGAACGCTGCCATGATGTCGGCCCGCCCTCCGAACGCGCCGAACGTCATTCCGCCGGCCAGGTACTTCCCGAGCGTGGTGAGATCAGGAGTGATGCCGTGGCGCAATTGAGCACCACCCGAACTCATTCGTGAGGTCATCACCTCGTCGAAAATCAGCAGCGCGCCTGTGCGATCGCAGATCGACCGCAAGCCGGCGAGAAACTCACGGCGCGCCGGGATGCAACCAGCGCCGCCCATCATCGGTTCGATCAACACGGCCGCCACGGAGTCGTCGATGATCGCCTCAGCCGAGTCGAGTTGATTGAACTGCATCCGCCCGAAGTCGAACGGTGCCAGCAGCGATTCGCCCCCAGGCCCGAAGTACAGCAAGCCGCCGTGGTAGCCGGCGTCAGCGACGATGATTCGATCTCGACCTGTGTGATGGCGGGCGAGTTGGATCGCCATCAGGTTTGCTTCGGTGCCCGAGTTCGTGAACCGAACCTGTTCGATCGAGGGAAACCGATCGCACACCATCTCGGCGAGTCGAATCTCGTCGACGTGGACGCCACCAAAACTCCAGCCGCGGTCGAGTGCGGCTTTCACGGCGTCGGCAACGGGTCCGGGGTCGTGGCCGAGCAGCCCAGCTGAATAGTCGCCGAGGAAGTCGATGTACTCGTGACCATCGACATCGACGACTCGACACCCATTCGCTGTCGCGATCCGAAACGCAAACGGTCGCATGTCGAGCACCGAACGAGTCGACCCGCCCGGCAACACCGCCGACGCCCGCTCGAACAATTCCGCCGATAGGGGGCGGGCCACTCGATACCGATCATGTGCGGCATCCAACGCACCGTCAAAACGTGATGTCATTCCGCCATTCTTGCCGGGTCGGGCATCGCTATCGGTGGCTTCTGATCAGAACAGGTGCTCGACGCAGGCGATCAGTTGGCGGAGGTTTCTGACTTCGAACGTGGCATCGCAATGGGCGGCGTAGGCCGACATTTCCGAATCG
Organism: Ilumatobacteraceae bacterium; assembly: GCA_031416375.1. Lineage (GTDB taxonomy): Bacteria > Actinomycetota > Acidimicrobiia > Acidimicrobiales > Ilumatobacteraceae > Ilumatobacter. The sequence goes on along the minus strand of JANOTN010000206.1, from coordinate 1,464 downwards.
TGGGTATTCCATTCTTCTGTTGGCTCGGGGTTGAGCCAGTACACGCGTCGGCATCGCTTCGCCAGCCGGGCCAAGTCCTCAACGCCGTTTGCTCGGTGGTTCGTGCGGGCGTCGCCCGTCAGAATCACGGTCGAGTTGCGACCGAGGTCGCGCTGACCGATCTCGTTCCAGAACTGGTCGAGCACGGTGCCATAGTCGGAGTGCCCGTCGGCCCCGATCACGTTGGTGTTACGCATTAGCTGCCACGGCTCGATCCCGTGCCTCGTCGAGGCAAGCAGGTCGGTGATCTCATCGACGGCATCGACGAAGACAAACGAACGCGTTCGGGCAATCTCTGCCGACAGCGCCGACATCAACGTCAACGTGAACAGCGAGAACTCGGCAACCGAACCGCTGATATCGCAGAGCACGAATAGCTCCGCTCTGTGTGCCCGAGGTCGGTCGTTGAGCACGTCGATCGGCACGCCGCCGGTCCCAAGCGATCGCCGGATGGTTCGGCGCAAGTTCGTTCGACCTGCCCGGTGCTGACGCCGACGCGCCAACCGGGCAGCCAGCTTGCGGGCGATCGGTCGGATCGCCTCGCGGATCTGATCGAGTTCGGCCCGTGAGGCGTGCAGAAAATCGATGTCCTGTAACGCTTCGTCGATGAGTTGATCCGATGACGGGTCAAGATGTGCTCGTACATCGGCGGCGATCAGTCGCTTCAAGTCGTCGATGCGCGCTCGGATCGCTGCCGCCGACATGGTTGGGTCGGCGATCCTCACCTTGCTCATCAGCCGGGCAATGTCGGCTCCCTGGAAGATCCGATGGAGATGGTGGCGCTCGCCGCGGACGTCGCCGTCAAGACCGCCAAATTCGTCGACCAACGCCGCCGCTGTGTCGCCAAGTTCGCCGTCAGCCGCAACGATGTCGGCGAGGGTCTCACGCCACAATCCGGGTTGCTCGAAACCCGCGACTCGAAGCGGTCGCGCCGGAAAGTATCGATCGAAGTGGGCCTCAAAGACGGCGTAGTGGCGCGGATGTTTGACCATCGTCGATCGCAACGCTTCACGGAACTCATCGCGTGATGCCAGGTCGATCACAGCTACAGCGCCGGCCGCGTCGATGATTTCCGACAGTGATATCCCGACGCCGGCGACCTGGAGCGAGCGGCCGAGACGCACCGTTCGATCCGTAATCGAGTCACCGTTGGATTCCACCACGCCTTGATGTCTAGTCTGACCAAGAGCAAGTCGACAAGGGCACAGGAAGGGGCGCGATGAGTCAGTACACGACCGTGTTCGGGTCGTTGGACAACTACGAGAAAGGCCAGGTTGTCGTTATTAACGATGACCCAAAGGCCTACGTGTTCTCGAATGTCTTCGAGGTTGCCAATATGTCGAAGCCGTACGAGAAGGTGGCTGTCGGTAAGAACCTCGAATACGTGCTCGAGGCGATCCGTTGCGAGGGCACGAGCGAATGGCG
>JANOTN010000205.1:0-13167 GCA_031416375.1 Ilumatobacteraceae bacterium | reverse complement strand
AATCCGTCGAGCCTGTCGCAGGGGCAACGCAAGTTAGTCGGCGTGGCCCGCGCGCTCGCCGCCAATCCCCGGCTCGTGCTGCTCGACGAGCCTGCCGCCGGGCTCGACACCGCTGAGTCACAGGTGCTGGGGCAGCGGCTGTGAACGCTTCCGGCATCGGGAGCATCGGTGCTGCTGATCGATCACGACATGGGCTTGGTCTTGAGCGTGTGCGACTACCTGTACGTACTCGATTTCGGGCGGATCATCGCCGAAGGCACGCCAAGTGAGGTACGCAGCAATCCGGTCGTGATCCACGCCTACTTCGGCGAATCGGCTGGAGCAGCGCAGGAGGGTGAACCGTGAGCGATCGTGTGACCGACATCAAAGCAATGTCATCCGGATACGTAGGTGCGCCCGTGGTGCGCAACCTCGATCTGCACGTGTCGGCCGGAGAAGTAGTCGCCCTACTTGGTGCCAACGGTGCCGGTAAGACCACCACGCTGCTCACCATCTCAGGCCTGGTGAAGTGCCTCGAAGGGTCGATCACCGTGCTCGGCGGCCCGGTGCAGTTCGGTGCCCCCCACAAGGTCGCAAGGCGCGGGCTGGCCCACGTCGCCGAAGATCGTTCGCTGTTCTTCCAACTGACGGTCGAGGAGAATCTGCAGCTCGGATTACGCGGGTCACGCACCGACCGACGCGCAGGGATGGACCGGGCGCTCGACCTGTTGCCGACTCTTGCCCCGCTGCAGCATCGTCGCGCTGGCCTGCTCTCGGGTGGCGAACAACAGATGCTCGCTGTGGCGAGGGCGTTGGTCGGCAACCCGAAAGTGCTGATGGTCGACGAGATGAGTCTCGGTCTGGCACCCATCATTGTCGAGCGGCTGCTGCCGATCGTGCGCCGTATCGCGGACGAGACCGGGGCAGGCGTGATCTTCGTCGAGCAACACATCCATCTCGCGCTCGGGATCGCCGATCGGGCCCATATGCTCAGCCACGGCGAATGCGTGCTCGAAGGCTCAGGCAGCGAATTGCACGAACGACGTGATCTGCTCGAGGCGTCGTACCTCGGCGACGCAGCACTGTAGATCCCGAATCAGGAAGAGGAGGACCATGGGTACTGTCACACCGTCATTCACGGGAGAGGTCGCCTTCGTGACTGGTGCCAGCGGAGGAATGGGCCGCGCCATCGGTGTTGCGTTCGCACAGGCCGGTGCCAGCGTGGTACTCGCCGACATCGACGAGTCAGGCGGTCGCGAGACGGAACGGCTCGTCCGCGAGACGGGTGCCGAGGGCGTGTTCGTGGCAACAAACGTCGCCGACGCGGCGTCAGTCGAGGCTGCTGTCGCTGCCGCCGTCGATCGGTTCGGCCGTCTCGATGTTGCCGTCAACGCCGCCGCGATCGAGAACGAAACCTCACCGTTGCACGAGTGTGACGACGAGGTCTTCGAACGCATGCATGCGGTCAACGTCCGTGGCGTGTTCCTCAGCATGAAGCACCAGATCAGGGTGATGCTCGCTGGCGGGCGTGGTGGTGCGATCGTCAACATTGCGTCGACTAATTCGTTTCGCCCGCAGCACGATCAACCCGCATACACGGCGTCGAAGCACGCTGTCCTCGGGTTGACGCGAAGCGCCGCCTACGACTACGCAGGGCGCGGGATTCGCATCAACGCGATCTGCCCAGGAGGCATTGACACGCCGATGCTTCGCAACGCGATGGAGCGACGTGGCCGCGACCCGCAGGACGTGGTCGACCGTTTGAGTTTGCTAGGACGTTTCGGACGCCCCGACGAAATCGCCGCCGCTGCGCTCTGGTTGTGCTCGGAGGGTTCGTCGTTCACGGTCGGTCACCCGCTGGCCGTCGACGCCGGTTTCCTGGCTCGATAGTGCCGGTCCGTTGATTCAGAGCAGCGTGCTCGCCAGCTCAAAGGCTTGTCTCGTTGCGAACACCATCCGGCGCGGCGCGAAGGCGTCGCCGAGGATGTGAACGCGCTGATGGCGGCCTTTCAGTTGGCGGTACAGCGCGTCATTCGGAATCGATCCGGCAACCAACACGACCGAGTCGATTGGGCCAACTGACCAGTTCCGACGACCGTAGGACGAGGCAAGTTGGACATGGGTGCCGGTGATGCCAACGGCGCGGGCCATCGGTACGAACTCAACACCGCCATCGATCAAACGGGCGAACATGCCGCCATTCGAGTACTTGCCGACTAGCGGCGATGGTGCCGCGCTCTGGTAGATCAGGGTCACCTCATGGCCGAGGCTGGCCAGATGATCAGATACCGAGAGTGGCGCCGGGCCGTCGTTCTCGGCGATCACAGCGACCCGCTTGCCAAGCGCTGCATCGCCGCGCAGCACTGCTGCGGCGGTGTAGACGTGGGCTGAGTCGACGCCCGGAATCGGTGTAGTTGACCGGCCGACAAACGGGAGTTCAACGCTGCGTCGGCGACCGGTTGATGATCACGCAGGAATCGGCCGCGTGCGACGAGGGCGGTGGCGTCACGGCCGAATCAGCGGTACGACTCGTGAGGGATGTAGGCCGAGGTTGCTGTCAGGAGAGGAGTTCGATGATCGTGCCGAAGGGGTCGCGGCAATAGACCGACATTCCGGCGCCGATCTGGACGGGGTCGTTGATCTTCGATCCGCCGAGAGCGATCAGCCGGTCGAGTTCTGACACGACATCGTCGACCAGTATCGCCAGATGCCGCAACCCAAGTTCGTGAGCGTCGAGCCCGCCTGGGTCGACGTCGGAGTGTTGAGGGGTGCGATACTGGAACAGTTCCAGCCGGAACTCGCACCTTTGAGCATCACGACATCAGCCGACGAGCCGGGGATTCCGACGAGCTGGTCGATTTCCGGTGACGGCGCAGTCCATGAGGTGCGAAAGCTGATGTCCATCGCCAGGAACTCGCAGTAGAACTGAACCGCCGCCGCGAGATCTGGGACGACCAGTGCAGCGTGGTGGATTCGTGGAATCGACATGTCAGCTCGACTGTGTCACGCAAGAGCGCCCAGGAGCGGTGCGAGGCGAGCTGGAAAGGCGATCCAGTCATCTGGCGAGTCGACCTCTGTGGTGAAGCTGGTGTCGACGATGACTTGGCTGCATCCGACCTCGCTGGCCAGAACGACCGCGGCAACAAGCCCATCGATCGTTAACTGTTCGACGCCGGGCATGACGAACGGAGGCTCGGTGAACAGGCGTTGAATGATCTCGATCGGCTCGCGGCCGGCCGGCCGAGCGGCGTTGATTTCTCGAACGGCCGCACCGATCTGGTCGGGCGTTCCCGAGGCCGGGTTCCAGATGTCGAACAGCGCCGCGGTCCGGCGCAGTCCCGCCTCGGACCGCATGCCCGACAGCAGCGGCGGGTGCGGCTGCTGCAGCGGCTTCGGGCTCACGATCGCATCGGCAATATGGAAGAACTCACCATCGAAGTTGACCGGATCGGGACCCCAACATGCGAGCAGAGCTTCGACCAGTTCGCCCAGCCGTCGACCGCGGGTGTGGAAGTCGACGTCCATCTGGTCGTGTTCGTCCTTCGACCAGCCGACGCTCAGCCCGGCGATCAGCCGACCCTTCGAGAGCACGTCGATCGTCGCCAGGCGCTGGGCCAACTCGACTGGCCGATGGTAGCCGCCGACGAGGATGCTCGTGCCGATCGTGACCCGTTCGGTCCACGCCGCCGCCGCCATCAGGAGTTCGGTGGCGGCGAACGTAGTCCTATACGCCTCAGGCACGGGCATTCCGGGGCGGGCCGCATACGGTGCTGACGGGTTGAGCGCGAAGAACAGATGCTCCTGCACCCACAGGCTCGCAAAGCCGAGCCGTTCAGCCTCCTCGCAGAAGCCGCGCACGGCCTCGCGTGTGACATGCGGACCGAGCTGCGGGAGCGTCAGCCCGACTTTCACGTGGTCGCAGACGCGGCTGCGGTGGCGAGCACGGCGGCGACCTCGGCCACGATCCGTTCGGCTGTCGCGCCTGGTGTGAGGATCGCCGCGATCCCGGCCTCGCGCAGTTCGTCGAGGTCGTGCAGGGGCACGATGCCGCCGACGATCACCGGAATATCGCTGCCTCGCTTGCGAACCTCTTCGACGACCAGCGGGGCGAGCGTCATGTGGGCACCCGACAGCATCGAGAGTCCGATCGCGTCTACGTCCTCATCGACCGCCGCCGCAGCAACGGTCTGGGGCGTCTGGAACAACCCCGTGTAGATCACCTCGTACCCGGCATCACGCAGGATTCGAGCGACGACTTTGATGCCGCGGTCGTGACCGTCGAGACCAACCTTTGCGACGAGGATCCGTTCTCCGGCCATCGGTCGTACCTCTCAGATCGTCGGGACTTCGACGTGGCGGCCGAACTCGGATTCCATCGTGCGCATCAGCTCGCCGAGCGAGGCGTACACCGATACGGCGTCGATCAGCGCCGGCATCAAGTTGACGTTGGGGTCGGCGGCGTCGGCTCGAACACGAGCAAGCGCAGCATCGACGACGGCTTGGTCGCGCTGAGCACGAACCTCGTGGAGACGCTTGCGCTGCCGTGTTTCGTCCTCGGTCGTGATCCGCAGCAGGTCGATCTGGTCGTCGTCGTTGCCGTCGGTGAAACCGTTGACCCCAACGATCACGCGCCTGTTGGCGTTCTGCAGGCGCTCCTGTTCGAACGCCGAGTCGGCAATCTTGCCCTGGAACCAGTTTTCCTCGATGCCTCGGATGGCGCCTTCGAGCATCGAACCCTCCCCGAGCTCGTCGAGATAGGCGAACAGCGTTTCGGCCTGGCGTTCGATCTCGTCGGTCAGCGCCTCGACGAAGTACGACCCGCCGAGCGGATCTGCGACATGGGCGACGTTGGTCTCGTTGGCGATCACCTGCTGCGTACGCAACGCGATCCGAACCGCTTTCTCGGTCGGCAGAGCGAGTGCTTCGTCCATCGAGTTCGTGTGCAGTGACTGGCTGCCGCCGAGCACGCCGGCGAGTGCCTCGATCGCCGTGCGGACGATATTGACCTCAGGCTGCTGGGCGGTCAGCGACACCCCGGCGGTCTGGGTGTGGAACCGGAGCTGCATCGAGCGCTCGCTCGTTGCCCCGTATCGCTCCTTCAACCAGCGCGCCCAGATCCGGCGTGCGGCGCGGTACTTGGCGATCTCCTCGAAGAAATCGATGTGGGCGTTGAAGAAGAAGCTCAACCGCGGCGCGAACGCATCGACCGGCAGTCCTGCCTGCATCGCCAACTCGACGTAGGCGAACCCGTTGGCGAGTGTGAACGCCAACTCCTCGGCGGCGGTCGACCCGGCTTCCCGGATGTGATAGCCGGAGATCGAGATCGAATGCCAACGCGGCATCTCGGCCGCAGTGAAATTGATCGTGTCGCGGACCAGACGCATCGACTGGCGAGGCGGGAACACGAACTCCTTCTGCGCCTGGTACTCCTTCAAGATGTCGTTCTGAAGGGTGCCACCGAGCTTGCTGCGATGCGTCCCGGCCTTCTCGGCCTGAGCGACGAACATGGCGAAGATCACAGCAGCCGGACTATTGATCGTCATCGACGTGGTGATCTCCGCCAGATCAATCCCGGCGTACAGATCCTCCATGTCGGCCAGGGTGTCGACCGCCACACCGCAGCGTCCGACCTCACCGAGCGCCATCTCGTCGTCGGAGTCGAGTCCGAGCAGCGTCGGCATGTCGAATGCCGTCGACAACCCGTCGCCGCCGGTGCGGATGATCTCCTTGAAGCGCCAGTTGGTGTCGTCGGCGGTGCCGAAGCCGGCAAACATGCGCATCGTCCACAGCTTCGATCGGTACATCGATGCGTACGGCCCGCGTGTGTACGGATACTGGCCGGGGAATTCGCCGTCATCGGGTCCGTACACCGGGTCGAGCGGGATCCCCGACATCGTTCGGAAGTCGGCATCGCGTAGCTTCGACGCGTCATACGCGGCTTGCCACTCTTGACGGTTCGTCGACATGTCCAACACGATACTTTGATGTCCAAGTGGATGCTGATTCGAGCAAACGAACAAACGTCACGGAGGTGACGCATGAGGACACCGAACACACACGAATTGAGCGATCGTGAGGCGATTCGCGAGGTCGCCAACCGGTACGCCCACGGTGTCGACCGACTCGACGGTGATTGGATGAAGTCGGCGTACTGGCCTGATGCGATCGACGACCACGGTGTGTTCGTCGGCAATGCATGGGACTTTGTTGATCGCTGCATGGGTTCGCACGGCCGCTGGAGATCGACGATGCACTCGACGATGAACCACCAGATCGAGATCGAGTCGGGTGGCACGACGGCTCGCGGCGAGGTGTACAACGTGTCGCACCTGTTCCGGGCCGACAGCCCGACGCTCGAAACCTGGTACGGCCGGTACCTCGATCGCTACGAGAAGCGTGGCGACGAATGGCGCATCATCCATCGCGTCTGCGTGCACGAGGGCAGCACGATGCAATCGATCGGGGCCACGATGCCGATCGCCTTCGACCGGTTCCGGCAAGGCTCGTTCGACCGACCCTCGACAGCCCGCCCGATCGGCCCTTGACCAGCGCTCAGGGCAGGGCGTCGATGGTGACCGTGCCGACGCTTCCGTCGAGGGTGATGGTGGTGCCATCGGGGATCCGACGGGTGGCGTCGGCGATCGAGGGCACGCATGGGATTCCGAGTTCGCGACTGACGATCACGGCATGCGTTCCGACGGCTCCGATGTTGGTGATCACACCGCCGGCGGCAAGAAACAGCGGCGTCCATGACGGGTCGGTCGAGGGTGCGATCAGGATGTCGCCTGGCTCGAGCCGCGAGGGTCCGACAGGTCGAGCAAGATCCGGGCTGTTCCCGTGACGGTGCCGGGCGAACCGGCAACACCCGTGAGGACATCGCCGACCTGTACGACCGTGACTTCGTTGCTGTCCCTGCGGGCCCATTCGCTGAGCGGCGGCACGACGCCATCGATGATGTACGGCGGCTCGAGGTCGTATAGCGCTAGGTAGTCCAACTCCCGCTCGGCCAAAGTCGAAGTGAACGAGCCAGGGTCGGCCATGTAGCTGTCGAGCTCGTCGGCAACGAGCATGAAGATCTGGCGCTCGTGGCCAAGCCGACCTCCGGCGACCGCACGTCGACCGAGTTCGAGGAAACATTCGCGGACTTCGCCGACGGCGCGGATGTTGTTAGACTTGCACCGTTCGCGGGCCGCCATGAACACACCAATCGAGTGCACAGCGGCACCAAACGTACCTAACGCCTCGGGATTGTCGGCGAATACTCCTTCGAAGTGTGCGATCAGGCGGCGGCGCTCGGCACCACCGACGGCGACCGTGCGGAGCGGGTCGGAGTCAGCGCGGGCACTGCGCGCCCGCTCGATGGCCTGCAGCAGCAACATCGGACGCGACTCGTAGCTCCACGAGTACGGCGGGCAACGTCGGTTATGCGTGGTGTGACTATGAGGTCGGCGTCGAACTCGATCGACTGATTAGGCCGACTCCGAATATCAGCACGATCGACGAAGGCCAACCGTACGGTTCCGGTCCATTGGAGGGCGGTCGATTTCTATGGCCAACCAGTCAGCGATCCCAGCCACTTTGTCGGTGTCGATTCCGCCAGTACGGCTTGTGTGCGGGGCCGCCTCGAGGTGTTGCACACAGTGCCAAATCAGGGCCTGCGATATCTGGGCGACGGGCAATGGGAGTACGCCTGGACGACCCCAGCGCACAAGGGTTGTTACACCTTGCAACTGTTGCTCCTCGGAGCCTCAGGCTCGGCCCACGTGAGAGTCAACTGAACGACCGGTCCGATTGGGTGGTCCGACGATTTTATGCGGCAACGTCCTGGTCGACATCCTTGGGCTTGGGGTGTGCGCCGCCGGTGAGTCGGGGGAGTAGGAATCCGAGTCGGAGGAATGCCAGACCGATCAGGAGGAACAGGCCGGCGCGCCACAGGCGATCGACTTCCTGAAGATCCACCGTGAGCAGTTTGGCGACCGTCAGGCCGAACACGATCAGCGCCATGGTGCCAATGTCTGGTCGCTTACGCAGCGCGCTGTCGAGCTGAGGTCGCCGATGCTTGGCACACGAGCGAGCGAGCCGTACAACAACGCGGCGGCAACCAGGACGACTACCCGTTCGGCGGTCTCGTGGCCCTCGCCCGCAAGAACCAGAATGACGATCAAACCAGCAGCATGAGCGCCCAACCGAACGATGAACCAGCCTTGCTCAACTGATAGGGCGATCACCGCGGCGATCAACACGACGACCCACAGCGCGCTGGCCACGAGGGGAACCGCCCCGTCGGCGATGGTAAACCAGGCAGTCAATCCGCCCAGCAATGCGGCACCAGCAACCCACTCGGATGGGACGAATCGCGCCAGGGCACACGCCCCGAGGCCGATCAAAACGATGCAGGCAAACGCCGTGTTCTCGTTGAACTGATCGAGAAACAGCGATGACGCCACGGTCGTGAAGAGTGCGACCACACCGCCCGAACACAACGCATGAGTCCACGCCGGACGACTCGTCCGCAGCCTCAGGCCGACTCCGATCAAGCCGGCAGCCACAGTGAGGGCACCGGCGAGCTGCAGTTCAGGTCCGATCCATCCGCGGTTGATGGCCGTGCTCAATGCAAAGCCGACGGCGAGCACGACGAGACCAACCCCGCCCCACTTCAGAACGGCTTCGCTGTCGATCACGAAATCCACACCGCCGGTCGTTGGCTGACCGTTCTGACTTGTGTCGGTCTGACTGCTGTAAGGCCGGGCAGCGGACCTCGGAGTGGGGGAGGGCCAAGCGGCCACGGTCCCGGTCGGCCGTGCACCGGGCGCGAGTCCGCCTGGAGCAGAGGCTGTATGCGTGGGTGAGTTTTCGACCCGGTTGCGCAGGTACGCGATCTGAGACTCGAGCTGCTTCACACTCCGCTCCAGCTGCTCAATACGCACTACCGGGTCGTCCATCGGACCATGCTCGCATCCGCGGTTACTCCGCTGCGTTTCTTGTCAAGGAGAATCGAGTGTCGGCGGCGGCCCAACCGACCTGGCCAGGCCGTCGGCTGAGGTGCCAATACGCTCGCCGAGCCGGTGTCGGCAACGAACACATGTGTCACCGTCGGTGACCAATCCACAACGCTGCTGGGCTTCGAACATGGATCATGAGGTTCGATATCGATCACTACCTCGGAGGTGTTGCAGCCCTTGACGACAGCGACATCGACTATGACCGATACCTCAACGACCCGCTTGATGAGGAGACGCTCCGATGCCTTCGGTACATGCACGACGTCGAGCACCACACGGTCTGCTACCTCCGCGATCTGCTCGTGACTTCGGCGCATGCCGATCCCGAGATCACGTCGTTCCTCACCATGTGGGCCTATGAAGAGTTCTGGCACGGCCAGGCAATCGGCAAGGTGCTCGCACGACACGACGAACCGACGGGCCACGCACGAGTGGCGGCGGTACGAAATGGTGTGCGCAACGATCGTCTACACACGCTCGGTCTGATGGGTCTCTCCAGCATTACGGACCACGTCGTCGCAGTGGCGGTCACCTGGGGTGCAGTCAACGAGTGGACCACGCAGGCGGCCTACCTTCGGTTGGCCCAAATCAGCGGACACCCAGACCTCGCCGACCTGCTCCGTCGGATCGCCAAGCAGGAAGGTCGCCACATCGACTTCTACGCCAGTCAAGCCGAGCGGCGGCTGGAGAGTCGCGGAGCTCAGCGAATGACGCGGCTCATGCTGAAGAGGTTCTGGAGACCGGTCGGGTCCGGTGTGATGCCGAAAGCCGAGACGGACTTCTTGATCGGCCACCTCTTCGCCGGGGCTGATGGCCGAGCGATGACCGAGCGGATCGATTGCCGTATCCAACGGCTCCCCGGCATGCAGGGACTCAATCTCGTCGGCGCTGCGGCGTCGCGTCTTCGAACCTGAGAGGTGTGGTTACTCCGCTCCAATTCCATCGGATCCGCATAGTGCTCGCCGCAAGATCGGTGTCGCGCTGCAGGAGATCGGCATCGATCCGCGCCAGACAGGTTGTGAACTGCTCGTGTTGCAGGCGCGGCTGTTCGGGTTGTCTGGTTCCGACGCCGCAACGCGGGCGCAGGAACTGCTTGAGCTGGTCGAGTTGACCGATGCCGCTGATCGGCGGTTCAAGGGATATTCCGGCGGCATGAAGCGACGCCTCGATCTCGCCTCAGCGCAGGGGTGGAGCCGGTCGGGCCTTCTCGACCGTGCAACATCCGTGCAACAAGCAAACGGGAACGACGCCATCGATCAGTGCGTCGCCGCACGAACCGAGCACGCGCCGCCCAAGTCAGCCGTCAACAGGAACGATGTGGTTCAGCCACGGCAACTCGACATCAACGTTCTCAGCTATCCAGCTGACAACCATCAACGAAAGCGAATCGAACCCGCGTTCCCAGCTGGGGAAGCTGGCAGGGCACCTCACTCGACCACCTCAACCAGCAGGACCCGGGTGCACTCAGCGTCGGACTGGTGTTGCACCTCCATCGCCTGTTGTTCTCGTTCACCGAGGGCGGCGGCGGACATTTCAAGGTCGAGGACAACCTGGTCATCGACCGGCACCCCGACGGCAGCACCAGCACACGCTTCGCCCCTGTGGGTTGGCACGAGACTCCGTTCTACATGGATGAGCTCGTCGAGCGCACCAACTCCGCGCTCAGGGACGACGAGATCCACCCGCTCCTGGTGGTCGCCGTGTTCGTCCTGGACCTGCTGTGCATCCACCCCTTCGCTGACGGCAACGGGCGAGTGGCGAGGCTCGCCACCACGCACGTGCTGCAACGAGCCGGGTACGGAGTCGGGAAGTACGTGAGCGTCGAACAGCTCATCTACGAGACCAAGGACGAGTACTACCAGGCGCTGGCTGCATCGACACAGGACTGGTTCGACGATGGTCAGCACAGTGCCTGGCCGTGGGCCGGCTACCTGCTCGGGCGACTCGATGCCGCATATACGCGCTTCGGGACGCGAATCGCGGCGGGGGCGTCCGGCGGCACCAAACAGGATCGAGTGCGCGACTTCGTGCTCCTGCACGCTCCAACCCCGTTCACCATCGCCGATATCCGCAGAAGCGTGCCCGGCATCAGCGACAACACCATTCGACTGGTCCTCGGCGAGTTGAAGAAAGAGGGACTGATCGCCAACGACGGCACCGGACGCAGCGCGACCTGGCATCGAGTCCGTGCTTGAAGGCCTCCGACCTCTCCCGGTGCCGTCTCAGGGCCGCCTACTGGGTACCGGCCTTCGCCGACCGAGGTTCCCAACGACAGACCCTGACAGACCCTGAAAGACTGACTACCAAAGGGTTGCGACGGCGTAGGGGGCGATCAACTCGTCGCAGGTGATCAGTGTGAGTTTCTCGATCTCGGCTTGAGCCACGAGGAGACGGTCGAATGGGTCTCGGTGGTGATTGGGGAGAAACTCGACGGCACCCAGGTGGTCGGCCGCGATGGGCAGTTCGAGCAGCTTGGCTTTCGGGACATTCCTGGCGAACCACGCACCCGCGCCGACGAAGCGCGATCCGTCGATCGTCAGCTTGCCACTTCGGCTCTTGATCGCCATCTCCCAAAGTGAGACGTGTGATGCGTAGACAGCATCCCCGTCGCGGATCGCTGTGACAGCTTTCTGGCTGAGTCGATCGGCATCGGAGATGAACCAGATCAGGGCGTGTGTGTCGAGCAGAAACCTCACTGTGGAAAGACTGGCCCGTCGAGCATTTCGTCGAGTTCGTCGGCGGTGAACTCGTAGTCGTCACATCGGACCGAGCCTGGATCAACATTGGTAGGGCGACCGCTGTGCGCGACTCCGGTGATGATCGCGATCGGTTTGCCGTACCGCGTCACCTCGACCGACTCGCCCGCCTCGACCGAGGCGAGCACGACCGAGAGCGAATCTTTGAGCTTGTGCACCGGGACCGTGGTCATGTGACCAACGGTAGCAGTGTTGGCCCGCATATGTTGGCCAGCAAGAATGAACATCAACGTTGAGGCAGGGCCGGGTTGGATGTTGCGGTGCCCGACCCGGAGTGGCTGGCGGGCTGGCGAACGTGGCGACGATCCTCGCCGAGCTGCCCGATCTCGACGGCGGACGCATGGCAGCCCTCGCCGCCAAGCGATCCCGCGCTGAGGCCCGCCGTCTCGGTTGGCTGCTCGAGCTGGTCCGGACCGACCTCGACCTCGACGCGCTCCATCAGTTCGCCCAGCCTGACCACGGCCAGCCCACGTTGATCGCCTCCGAGGGCACCCGCCGCGGGCAGCGACCTCCCGTTCGCTCAGCTCGCACAGGAGCAAGCACCGACCAAACCCAAGCAGCGCACCATCGACGAGATCCGCACGCGGCTCGGGAGCGGCGCCGCGCGATGCCCGACCCACGACTTCGACGGTCGGTCTGGTGCCGGTGTCCCAACCAACTCGCCAGCACGGATACGTGCCCCGACCATTGGACCCAGCCAGCTGATTGACCCTCAGTTCCTTCGCTGAATCCGAAGAAACTGTCTGGAGCTTGACCCGTCGGTGATAGCGGTCCACCGCCGGATTGGTTGTCACGCTTCCAACCGCACGGGGGTGGGGTGGTTGGCGACGAGGAAACTCTGCCGTTGCACGACACTCGTGCGTTGGACAACAACATCGAGGAACACAACATGTACAGCCGGTTGTAGGCACGCTGTAGGCACGACACCGATCGTCGTGCCGACAAACAGAATTCGAGAATTTGGTCTACCAAGTTACTCCGCGAGCGGGTGACGGGAATCGAACCCGCGTTCTCAGCTTGGGAAGCTGCACAGGATCCGTCGCGAACTTGCAGGTCAGTGTATGTTTCTCCTGGTCAGGGGCGTCGAGATGGGCAGGCGGTGCTGTCCTCTGGTGCCCCTTGTTGTCCGTTGGGCTCCTTTGTTCTAGGCACGTCGTAGGCACGGCATCTCGTCGGGTCGGACAGCGGAGTAACGGTGTCCGTGCTTGCAATGTTCGTTGTTCTGGTGTCACCAGCCAGCCGCCGAGGCGTTGGATCCAAATTGGCCTCAAATTAGCCGAAATGGGCACCATGGCGCATTTGATCGGCTAGTTTCGCGGCATGGAGATTGACTCGTTGGTGACAGCGATGCGCTCGCGGGGCGGCGAGTTACCCGGGGTCGAAGTGAAGTCGGCCGCCGGTGGTCTGCCCGATTCGATCACGGAAACGAT
>JANOTN010000204.1:0-2485 GCA_031416375.1 Ilumatobacteraceae bacterium | reverse complement strand
CGGTGGGGTTCGTCGTTGCAGCCGACAAGGCGCACCCACCCACAGTCGAAGAACTGCACGCCTGGTGCGCCGAGCGGTTGACGAAGGCGAAGCGGCCACGCGACATCACACTGGTTGAAGAACTCCCACGCACCAGCGTGGGCAAGATCCGTAAGTTTCTGCTACGCGACCCATCTGCTGAAAGGGTTTCAGTATGACGATTCTCACCAACGACCTGCTCGCCTCGTTCGACGCTTCCATCACCGATTTCTCAACGGCACTCACGATGCCACCAGCGATCTACACCTCTGAGGAGTTCTTGAACTTCGAGCGCGAAGCGTTGTTCGCTCGCGAGTGGCTGTGCGTCGGTCGTAGCGGCCGAATTCCCGAAGTCGGCGACTACTTCACCACGACCGTCAACGGTGAACCGATCATCGTCGCTCGCGCCAAGGACGGTTCGGTTCGCGCCTTCTCGTCGATCTGCCAGCACCGCGGTATGCAAGTTGTTGACGACTCGGGCAACTGCACCAAATTCACATGCCCGTATCACATGTGGAGCTACGACCTCACCGGCCGCCTGCTCGGTGCCCCGGCAATGGAAAGAACAGACGGCTTCGACAAAAAGGACTACCCGTTGCCCGCGTTGGCGGTCGAGTTGTGGCAGGGCTTCGTGTTCGTAAACACCGATGTCGACGCCGCACCGCTTGCCCCCACCCTTGCCACCTACGAGCCGTATCTGAAGAACTACGACCTAGAAAGCGCGTTCTGTCCTGGAACGTTCACCCTCACCGACATGCCGTGGAACTGGAAGGTGATGTTCGAGAACTTCAACGATGGCTACCACGCCAACAAACTGCATCACACCATTCAGGATTTCTGCCCAAGCGAACTCGCCGCCTTTCCGGTGGAGTGGACCCCCGATTCGAACGTCATCTTCCGCACGAACGGCTACATCCACATCGATGGCGGATTCAACGCCACCACCAAGGCCCTTCTGCCGATCTTCCCCAACCTCACGGAGGAAGAGCGCACTCGCTCAACTTTCGCACTGATCCCGCCATCGCTGTGCTTCGGTACCGCACCAGACCAAGCCTTCTTCTTCATCGTGCGACCGAAGAGCGCGGCGACAATCGATGTCGAGATCGGTTACATGTTCCATCCGTCGGCACCCGAGCATCCGATGTTCGATCATCTCTTCCGCATGAGCGATGCCGGTGTACAGGTATTCGTTGCACAAGACCAAGACGCGACCGAGAAGGTGCAGCGGGGCATGAACAGTCGTTACGCGGTTCGCGGGCGTTACTCATGGCAGGAAGCCAGCCATGTGCAGTTCAACAAGTGGCTGGTCCAGCGCTACCGCCAGCACTGGGCCACAGGTGCGAAGTGATCACAACCACACTCGCCTCGGTCTCGGTAATTGCCGACGTGCTCGCGCTTTGGAACCAAGACGGCTGGCTGACTCCCCCGCTAAAGCCGATCGTCTCGACGCAAGCACCCGTCGCCGGGCGTGCGCTGACGATCACCGTCGCGGCCGGCCCTTCCGGCCCCGGCTTCGCGCCGATCTACGACGTGCTCTCCGCCGACCTGACAGGGCGTGTACTTGTGCTCGCTGGTGCCGCGTCCGTCCCCGGCGCGGTGTGGGGAGAGATCCTCACGCGCGCTGCACTGCAGCGGGGAGCAAGCGCCGTACTCGTCGATGGCTGGGTCCGCGACCGCCCCGCGATCGCCGACCTCGGGCTACCCGTCTACGCCTGCGGCGAACACGTCGTTGGCCCAAGCGGACTCGCACACATCGTCGCCGTCAAAACTCCCGTCGCGATCAACAACGTCACCGTGCAATCTGACGATCTGATCGTCGTCGACGCCACTGGCTGTGTCCGCGTGCAAGCAGCCGAAGGCGAAGCCGTGTTGCACGCGGCGCAGCGCTATGCGGCGGCAGAAGATCTCGTGGTCAAGGCGCTCATCGAGGGTGAACCTCTCGCTCGTGCGTACCGCCACAAGAAAACAATCACCGACGAGTTGAGGAGGTGATTGGGGCTGCGTGAGACACGCCCGCAATGAGCGACGCATCGCGTCAGTAGTGCCAATCAAAACACCAACACCGGAGATCTCCGGGGGGAGAAACATGAGAACATCGAAATTGTTCGTGGCAGCAATCGCTGCCTTAGGACTCGTCGCCGCATCATGTGGCGACGATAAGAAGTCATCCGAGACAACGGAAGCACCAACGACCGATGCACCCACCACGGATGCACCGACGACGGATCCGCCAGAGGGCCATGCCCTCGACTTCAACGGCGACGGCCAGGTCGTGTTCGGTATCGCTGCTGCCGGACCCGCCGACGACGGCGCGTACTACCAGGCGGTTGTCGATGCGGCCAAGGAATTGGCCGCCGAGAACGGCTTTGCCGACCCGATCGTGGTCGACAACATCCAAGCTGCTGACGCGGCGACACTGCTTGGCGACCTTGCCCAGCAGGGAGTCGACGTGATCATCATCGGCGCA
>JANOTN010000203.1:0-2557 GCA_031416375.1 Ilumatobacteraceae bacterium | reverse complement strand
TGCATCGGTGCTACCGCCCGAATCTCGGTGGTCTCGACACCGTTGAACAACACCTGGTATTCCCCGCCGAGGTAACCCTGCACGAGTGCTAGCGCGTCCTTCGAGACGACCACCTTGTGATCGATTCGGGCGTTCAGTCGCCTGAGTGCCGGTGCCAGCACTCGGTAGCTAGATGACCGTCCTGCGGCGTGAAATGTTCCGACCGTGGGTGCCGTATGCAACGTCACCGTCGTAATCGCGGGTCCGGGTGCCAACGGTTCGTGCACGTGCAGCACGTCAAACGCTTCATCGCGCAACACGCGCAGCGTCCGCATGACAGCTGACGGATCCGGGGCGAGTGGGGCGATTGAACCGTTGGCAGCCGTAGGCAGACTGTCGCCGAGCGGCGTCACAAAGGGCTCAGGCGGTGGCCCATCACAGGGCCCGAGGACACGGACCTCGTACCCTTCTCGGCGAAGTTGCCGCGCCAGTCCGAGCACCTGCGCCTGGACTCCCCCAGGGATCGACAGGCTGTACGGGCAAACCATGCCGATTCGAAGACTCACGACCGCAACGGTAACGCGGTGACCACTCGACTGCCTTCTACGCAGCGATGGTGTTCTATCGAACTCCGACAGTCTGGGGCTGTCCGAACCGTCGCTCCAGCGCGTCGGCCTCGATGGGCCTGGAGAGCAAATAGCCCTGGCCCAGCGCACAGCCGAACCGGCGTAGTTCTCGAAGTTGAACTGTGGTTTCGATCCCCTCAGCGACCGTCAACAGATCAAGTGAGCCGGCCATCTGCAGAATCGTTCGAGCCAACGTATTGCCGCGTGGGTCACGCCCAAACTCCTCGATCGCCGTGCGATCGATCTTGAGTAGGTCGACGGGATTGCGCTGCAGGTAGCTCAACGAGCAGTGTCCCGACCCAAAATCGTCGATCGCCAACCGGAAGCCTTCGTCACGAAGTCGCTGAACCGTTTCCGTAGCACGGTCACCTTCCTCGACGAGCATCGTTTCGGTGACCTCAAACATTACCGTTTTGGGGTCGACACGATGGCTGTCGACGAGTGCGATAACTCGCTCGACGAAATCGGGCTGACGGATTTGAACCGCCGAGACGTTGAGGCTCAGGAACAGACCGGATTCAGGCCGCCAACTGGCGGCTTGGCGAAGCCCTTCGTCGACGACCCAGTATCCCATCGGCACTATCAGTCCCGATCGTTCGGCGACTGGGATGAACTCGCTCGCGGGAACGTCGCCGTGGATCGGGTGGTGCCAACGCACGAGTGCCTCTGCCCCAGTGACCTGGCCAGTCTTCAGGTCAACAAACGGCATGTATACGAGACGAAGTTCGCCGTTGTCGAGTGCGTCGCCCAGTTCCGTGCGGTATTCAAGATGCTTGGTGGCGACGAGTCGCATCGCCGGATCAAAGATTCGTATCTGGCCCTTGCCGGCCCGTTTCGCCTCGTACATGGCGATGTCGGCATCACGTAACAGGCTGGTGGTGCTCATGCCCGGAGTCGCTACAGCAACACCGACGCTGGCCAGGACGGTGACGTCGTATCCGGCAATCGTGACCGGCTCGCGCAAGCTGTCGAGCAGCCGCTCGGCCACGTCTATCGCCCGATCGATGCCACCACGATCTTCCAACAGAACGGAGAACTCGTCACCACCGAGTCGCGCCGCGGTGTCGCCGGTGGCGGTCGCTTTTCGAATTCGGTCCGCCACGTTCTTCAACAGTTGATCGCCAACCCCGTGGCCGAGCGCATCGTTCACCGCCTTGAAGTCGTCGAGGTCAACGAACAGCACAACGACCGGGTCGGTGAGCGGTCGGGTAACCCGCAGGGCGTGGTCCATTCGATCAAGGAACAATGCTCGGTTGGCGAGTCCTGTCAGTTCGTCGTGGAAGGCTCGATGGCTGAGTTGGCGCTCCAGGTTGCGCTGCTCGGTGACGTCTCGGAACGTGGCCACCATCCCGTCAACCGCGGAGCCGCCGACGAGGTTGGCAACCACCACGGTGGCCTTCCGTCGCTGACCGTCGGCGTGCAGCAGGCTCGCTTCGAACTCGACTGTGCCTCCGTGCCCAGTTTCGACCAGCCTGTCAAATTGCCGTTGTGCCGGTTGGCGATCCTCTTCAACGAGCACGTCGAGTAGATGCCGACCGATCCAGCTCACGGGGTCATAACCCAATGTTCCCCGGAGCCCGGGACTTGAGTAATTCACGCGGCCTTGCTGGTCTGCAAGCATCACGACATCGCTGGAATGTTCGACCATCGCCGCCAGCCGGTCGTGACCGCGCTGCTCGGTCAGTTGACGCACCTGGTCAACCAGCTTCCACATCCTCGCCAGTGCCAAAACGATCACGCTGACGGTTGCCAGGGAAACCACGACGAATGACGATGTCGACGTGAGACCCGTGGCCAGCATGAGAATCAGAGCGCCGAGCGGGATCAGCGAGGCAACCAGCAGTCCAAAGATCTGGGACCAGTGGACACGACCCTCGTCGTCGTTCGACGAGGTGATTGCCGACATCCCTGGCATCGTCACGACCAGACCAAGCACGAGCGGCCCGAGCATG
>JANOTN010000202.1:0-5346 GCA_031416375.1 Ilumatobacteraceae bacterium | reverse complement strand
TCCGAACGCAGTAATCGACTTGCGGACGCTGTCCCAGTAGCCGTCGTAGTCGGCGCGGATCCCCGCCAGCGTCGCACTCGGGATCGGGCCGTGCTGCGCCGGCACGCTGTATTGCGGGCGCCGCTGGAAGACGACCAGCTTCTCGACCTGAGGTGCCACTTCGGTGATCAGCTGTACACCGCTGGAGCCTGTTCCGATTACGCCGACACGCTTGCCGACCAGGTCGAGCCCTTCGAGAGGCCAACGTGCCGTGTGGTAGGTCTGTCCCGCGAAGGTGTCGATCCCTTTGTAGTCGGGATAGACGGTGGATGACAGCAAGCCGACACCAGCGACCAAGAACTGGGCGGTGATCTGCTCACCACCGCTCGTGAGAACTTCCCAACGGTCCGTGCTTTCATTGAACACAGCACTCTTGATCGTCGTGTCGAACGTGATGCTGCGCCGAAGGTCATACCGGTCGGCGACATGGTTGAGATAATTCAAGATCTCGTCCTGACGGGGATACCGCTCGGTCCACTTCCAATCGTTGAACAACTCTCGATCAAACGAATAGCAGTACGCGGTGACCTCGGTATCGGACCGAGCGCCCGGGTATCGGTTCCAGTACCAGGTACCTCCCACACCGCTGGCGTCATCGAACGACCGAACGGTGAGCCCGAGCCCGTTGCGGAGCTTGTGAAGCGCGTACAAGCCGGCAAATCCGGAACCGATCACCACCGCATCGAGTTCGGTGGTGCTTGCATTGCCGTTCGAACTAGCCGGCTGGTCCATCGCTGTGGTTCCTCTCCTCGTGTGTTTCGCCGCCGAGCAGTACACGTCCTCTGGATCCTTTGGACAAGCAGGCGCGGCACCTTGATGACTGTCATGATCACCCGACTTCGCGTCAGCCGGCTGTCTCAATTCGAGACGACCAATCATCGGCATCTGCCAGCGCGTAGCTGCAGCCCTTCTCAGATTGGTACACGACTGCAAGCGGCGTTTCGACGCACATCAGAGGAGCGACGTGCCGCGACCCTCACCGAGCGCGCTGTTCGTCATCGATCATCAATCACACCCATTGGGGAAACGCAATGAACGCCGATCACAGCGGCAGTGACCACAAGATGAGCTCCGAAATGGTGTCGAGGCTGCCGGTCATCGTCGGCGTCGGCCTCGTGTCGGCCGCTCAGACGCTCAGCGACGCCGAGCACATGCAGTCAGATCCGATCGACTTGATGACACAGGCGGCGCGTCAAGCCGTCGAGGATTGCGGCGTCGCAGAGGTCCTCAACGCAGTCGACCTCGCTGCTGTCGTCGGCGGACTCTGGAGTTATCGCAACCCGGCAGCACTCGTTGCCCAGCGACTCGGCGTGCACCCCGGTCGGACATTGTTGACCGATTTCGGGGGCCAAGTACCGGTCCAATTGTGCGCCGATGTGGCCGCCAGAATCCAACGCGGGGAACTGGACATTGCGATCGTGCTCGGCGGCGAGGCCAACGCCACCAGACGATCGCAGACGCGACGCGGATTGCGACCCGCCAAACCAGAGGACACATCTGACCCGCCTGACGAGTTCTGGGGCAGCCCGTTGGTGATGGGCGACGAAAGCGCAGTGTCGCGAGGTGCCGACCAGCCACGCAACGCATACGCGGTACTCGAGAGCGCGCTGCGAGCCCGACGTGGGGAAACCCATCAACAGAGTCGCAAACGGGCGGCGGCAATCTGTGCCGGTTACTCCCGAGTCGCGGCAACCAACCCCCACGCCGCGTCCGGTGCGATGTCCATCGACGAAATTCAAGAGCCGAGCACGACGAATCGAATGGTGAGCTGGCCGTACACCAAAGCGATGTGTGCCAACAACACCGTCGACCACGCCGGGGCGATCATCATGTGCAGCAACGAGACTGCCGATCGCCTCGGCGTGGCATCCGATCGTCGCATCTACCCGCACGCCTACTGCGAGGGAAGCGACACCGACACGCTCGCCGAACGCGACGACGTCGCCGAAGCCCCCGGATTACGGGCAACGGCGAGGGCACTCGCCGATGCAATCGGTGGGATCGAACGCGTCACGCATCTCGACCTCTACTGCTGCTATCCCTCGATGGTTACGTTGACAGCGGAGGCTCTCGGAATCGATCTCGACCAGACCATGACCGTGACGGGCGGTCTTGGCTTCGCCGGAGCACCCATCAACTTCGCCGCCGGTGAGGGCCTGATCGGAATGGTCGAGACACTTCGATCCGACCCCGGCACACTCGGCGTCGTTCAGGCGAACGGCGGGTTCGCTTCGAAACACGCGTTCGCTGTGCTCTCCTCCACTCCACCGCCGGGACCCTGCATCTTTGCCAAGACCGCGCCCACTCGCGAGTCGCGTCCGATGGCTGACGCTGAGGCGCGCGGTTCGGCGGTCATCGACGGCATCACGGTCGAGTTCGATCGCCACGGCCCAACCCGCGCGATCGCCCTCGTTCGCTTCGAGGACGGGTCGAGAGGTTGGGCCAACGCCGACGACGCCGAACTCATGAGGTCGATCACCGAAACGGAATGGGTGGGACGTGCGGTCGCCATCGCCAACGGTCACTTTGCGGATCGGTGATGCCCCAACGAAGCGGTGAGCCGACGGCTACCGAATTGTCCAGCCACCATCGATGACGACAGCCGCACCGTGCATAAACGAAGATTCATCGCTGGCGAGGAACAGTGCAAGATTTGCGATCTCATCGGGTTGGGCATGACGCCCGGCAGGAACGGACCGAACGGCTTCCATCACAGCGGCATCTCCAGATTCAAGAATCGCTTTGGTCATTCCGGTCTCCACGGCACCGGGGCATATCGCATTGGCGCGGATACCGCTTGCGCCATAGTCGAAGCTGATCTGTCGGGTTAGTCCGATGACCCCGTGTTTTGATGCCGTGTAGGCGACGCCGCCGCCGCCGGCGACGAGACCGGCGATCGACGCTGTATTGATGATCACGCCGCCGCCCCGCTCGATCATGTGTGGTAGCACCGCCCGCGCAGTCAAATACATCCCTTTGAGGTTGACGTCGATGATCCGGTCCCACAAATCTTCGCTCGTTTCCAGAACGGGCGCGTAGCCGTCGAGCACCCCAGCGTTACTGCAGAGGATCGCGATCGGACCGAACGCGTCGCCGGTGCGCGTCACTGCGGTGGCGACCGACGCCGCGCTCGACACGTCACATTGCAGTGCGATGGCCTGTGCGCCCGCCGCCACGAGATCGTCGGCGGTTGCATTGGCTGACGCTTCATCGATGTCGACGACCGCGACCTTGGCACCATTCGCTGCGAAAATCTTCGCCATGGCTTCACCGATTCCGGACCCGCCACCGGTGATCAGGGCGACTCTGTCCTTCAGCTTCATGCCTCGGCTACCTCTCTGATCGGGTCGCAGCGTCAGCTGTACGAGAAATCTGGTGTGAACTCGAACCGTCGGAGTGCGGAGTGGGTGGCGAACTGTTGGATCGCTTCGCCGTCGTGGCCCGGAAAAATGAGTGCCTCGTGTTGCTTTGCGAAGCTGCGGATCTTGTTCAGGGACTGTTCCCAGTGGTCGCTATCCCACACGGTTTGCGAGCCGATGCCTGTGTGGTACGTCTCGTGGCGATACATCGCGTCTGTGGTCAACATGGCCTTTCCTGAATGCGGCAGGTCGATCTCCATGCCCATCAGCCCTGGTGTGTGGCCTGGGAGGTGGACTAGGCGAACACCCGGCAACAGTTCGTACTCGGAGTCGGTGATCGTCGTGAGCGACACATGCTCGAGCACTTCGATATCGACCTTGTTGAAGAACTTGGCCGCCGGTTCCGGCATGTCGCGCACGTACTTGTACTCGTCTTCGTGCACGATGACCTCGACCCCGGCGTCCTTGAAGATTCGTACCCCGCCGGAATGATCGGTGTGAAGATGTCCGAGAACGACGTACCGAAAGTCTTCGGGTCCGAGTCCGATCTGCTTCAGACGCGCTTCAAGCCGGTGTTCCGGCAACACGGTCGTGAGATCGACGCCGGCGAGCCATTCAGGCAGCCATTCGTCCATCGCGAATTCCGACAGACCGGTTTCGAACAAAATCAACCCATCGGGATGCTCGACGATATAAGCCAACGCCGGACACTGGTGCCAGACATCGTAATACTCGGGAGCGTCGAGTAGCGCTGACATGGGAAGCCCGAAACTGCCGAGGTTGAGTCCCCGAAGAGTGATTTCCATGGCGTGGCCCCTTTCACCTCGTGTGAGGTGTGTCCGTCAGATGAACGACGCACCCACGGACTCAGGGCGTCGCTATTCGGAACTCTGGGCGACTACAGGCCTGCTGGGATGTTTCAATGTGAGACGGGGCACGAGCGATCCTGTCGGTCGTCGTCGAACGATCGCTGCGTCCCCGTCTTGTCTCATTCTGACACACCCTGTAACGTGAGGAAACGAGAACGATGGGTTGGCGACCGGGGGTCGCGCTCGCAATCGTTCAACAGGGAAGGGGGCCGATGGCCGCCGCGTCTTTCAACACCAAGCAGGTCCATCGTGCCCGAACCGAACTCTTTGAGACGGGTGCGGTCAGCGAACAGCTGAGTCGCGCCGTTCGGCCAGACATCCTGGCGTCGTGGCGACGCTCCGCAGCGTTCGGAGCTAAACCGGACGTTGCGTCGCTTCCGTACCGGGAAGACCTTGTCGCGACTGGGCGGTTGTTCGAAGCCGCCGAACCCGTTCTTCGCGCACTCGCCGAAAGTCTCGCCGGGCTTCATGCCGGAGTGCTCTTGGCCGATCGCGATGCGAACATCGTCAAGCGATGGGTCGCCGATCCGTCAATCCTCACGCACCTCGATCGAATCTGTTCCGATGTAGGGTTCGGGGCGCCCGAAGACCGGGTCGGCACCAACGGAATCGGCACCGTGGCGGAGTTGGGCCGAGCGCAACTGATCGTCGGCCCAGAACACTTCGCGGAGGCTCTGCTGCCATTCGCTTGCGTCGGCGCCCCCATCCGCAGCCCAACTACACGACGGCTGGAGGGCATCATCACTCTGTCGTGTAAGGCCGAGGCAGCCAATGCGCTCCTGACGCCGCTGATGGTCAGCACCGCAGCCGATATCGAGAACCGCCTCCTCCAGAGTTCCACGCTCGACGAACGGCGATTGCTCGACGCGTACCTAACGGCCAAACGCGATCACCGAGCGGTCGCTGCGGTCGGCAAAGATCTGCTCGTCGCCGGCGCGAGAGTAACCCGGCTGCTTGACCACCTCGTCGACCGTGGCACGCTGTGGGACGTTGTCTCTGAGGTCGTGTCGGCCTCCGACGTGGCGACTCGGACCTTCGAGACCAAGGACGGCGACGAGATGACCTTGTCGTGCGCGCCG
>JANOTN010000201.1:0-1619 GCA_031416375.1 Ilumatobacteraceae bacterium | reverse complement strand
TCGCTGTGGAGCAACTCGGCAAGCGCGATCGCGCTGTCAAACGCCAACCGCGTGCCCGACCCGATCGAGAAGTGACCGGTCGCCGCGGCGTCGCCCATCAGTACGACGTTTTCGTGATGCCATCGCTCGCAGATCACCCGTGGAAAGTTCATCCAAACCGCTGAACCGCGCAGGTGACTTGCGTTTGAGATCAGCGAATGGCCGTCGAGGTGTCGGGCGAACACCCGCTCGCAGGTGGCGATCGTTTCGTCCTTCGACATGCGCTCGAAACCCCATGCATCCCAGGTCGCCTGGGTGCATTCGACGATCACCGTCGCTGTGTCACCATCAAATTGGTAGCAGTGCGCCCACATCCAACCGTGCTCGGTCTCCTCGAAGATGAACGTGAAGGCGTCGCCAAATTTTTGGTGGGTTCCCAGCCAGACGAACTTGCAGAGGCGCAGATCGATTTCGGGGCAAAACACGTCGGCGTACTCGCTGCGTACGAGCGAGTTGATCCCGTCGCAGGCGACGACGACGTCGTACTCGTGGCGGTATTGCTCCGCCGAACCAAATACGGTCTCAAATCGCATCTCGACACCCAGTTCGCAGGCTCGTTCTTGCAGCAGGAGCAGCATCTGCATGCGGCCGATGCCGGCGAAGCCGTGGCCACCCGACACCGTGCGAACGCCCTTGTGGATCACGGCGATGTCGTCCCAGTAGACAAAGTTGCGACGAATCGCGGCGGTGCTGACGGGATCGTTGCGTTCCATGTTGCCGAGTGCGTCGTCGGACAGTACGACACCCCAACCAAATGTGTCGCCTGAACGATTGCGTTCGAGAATGGTGACTTCGTGGTTCGGATCACGCAGCTTCATCGAGATCGCCAGGTACAACCCGGCCGGACCGCCACCCATGCAGAGCACCTTCATGGCTGTGCTCCCGATCCGGTCAGAATCCCCATGACATGAGTGTGCCACAACTTGAGATGTATTTCAAGCTCGAAATATCTCCTCGTTATACGAGATTCTTAATCGCCGCTGATCGTGTAGGTGTCGGACGGTTCGTCGACGAGGCGTGTCTTCGGAACGCTGAGTAAACCACCGTTGCGAAGTTCGTCGAACGCCGCCACCGGGTCAGTGTCCGCGAAGTACGACGTGTTGTCGAAGTCGGGTTCGACGCCGGTCGGGTCATCGGCCCACCACGAGGCCTCTAGCGCGATCCCGTTCGGATCGGTGAAGTAAATCGATCGCATCAGACCGTGGTCGACAACGTCGGTGACGTCGGAGCCGGCGTTGATCAGTCGATCCCGTAAACCCAGCACGGCGGCCTCGTCGGGAAGGTCCATCGAGAGGTGATCGAACTGTCCGGCGCGGGCATCGAAGACACCGGCCGGTTTCGCCAACTCGTTGGTTTGCCGCCCCTTGTACTCAAAGAACGCCACCGTGCTCGCCGGCCCGAACGAGAAGAAGTAGTGACGGAACGTGTCGGTTCCGATCGTGGCGACGAGCGGTGCGCCCAGCACCCCGTGCCAAAATCGCACCGTCGTATCCATGTCATTGGTGATCAACGCCAGGTGATTCAATCCCTGCCAAGCAACAGTGTCAGCCATGATCTTCGGTCCTTTCAGGTAGCCGTTC
>JANOTN010000200.1:0-3185 GCA_031416375.1 Ilumatobacteraceae bacterium | reverse complement strand
GGCAGGGCTTGTCGGCGATCTCGACTCCGTGTCCGACGCTGGGCTGACCTGGGCTGAAGCGCACGCCACGATCGACCGGCACCGCCCCGACAAGGACCACACCGACACCGAGCTGGCGTTGATGATGGCGATCGACTTCAGTCCGTCCCGACTGATCCTGGTTGCCGGTGGAGGTGATCGCCTCGATCACACCATCGCCGCCATCGGAGCACTCGGTCACCAGTCGCTGACGAGCATCCCAATTATCGATGGCTGGTGGGGTGACCAGCAGTTCCACGTGCTCCACGGACCGGGTCGACGAGCATTCGAACTTCCGATTGGAACGACCGTCTCGCTGATCACCATGCACGGCACCGCCACCGGCGTGTCGATCAGCGGTGTTCAGTGGCCGCTCGACCGAGCGGACCTCGAACCGGTCGCCGGCCACGGGGTCAGCAACGTCACCATCACCGAACAGGTCGAAATCATCACGCTGACCGGCGTGCTGACGATCTTCGTCAATCCCGAAAGCAGATCATGATCTCTACCCGCATGCTGGCGGTCATCACCACAGCTTCGTTTGCCCTTGCAGCGTGCAGCGGCGACAGCACTGCTGAACCGAAGTCCGTCACACTCGTTGCCTATTCGTCGTTTCCGACCGACGCCGACAACCCAGCGGTGATCGCGCTCAACGAGTTCACTCGGCAAACCGGGATCGAAGTCGAGATCTTGATCGCAGGCGATACCGGCACGATGTTGTCGAAGGCGACGCTCACGGCCGGGAACCCGGAAGGCGACGTGATGTGGGGCGTCGACAACTCGTTCCTCTCTCGGGCAATCGATGCCAAGATCTTCGATGCGTACCAAGCCGACGGTCTCGACCACGTGCCTGCACAACTCACCGAACTGGTTCCAGGCGGCGAGGCGACCCCGGTCGACTACGGCGACGTGTGCGTGAACTACGACATCGCCGCGCTGACTGCCGATCGACTCGCCCCGCCGACCTCCTTCGCCGATCTCGCCAAGCCCGAATACGCCAGCCGACTCGTTGTGCAGAACCCGGCGACCTCGTCACCTGGCCTGGCGTTTCTACTCGCAACCGTGGCCGAGTTCGGCGAAGACGGCTGGGAGGCATACTGGTCGATGCTGACCGAGAACGGTGTACTCGTCGTTGACGACTGGGAGCCTGCGTACTACGAGGAGTTCTCTCGCGCCGGCGGGTCGAAGCCACTCGTCGTCAGTTACGGGTCAAGCCCGCCGTTCGAAGTGCTGTATGCCGCCGAACCGCTCACCGAAGCACCGACCGGCGTGGTCGAAGCGACATGTTTTCGCCAGGTCGAGTTTGCCGGAGTGCTACGCGGCACCGATGCACCAAACGGTGCCCGCAAGCTGGTGGACTTTCTGGTGTCGGAGCGCTTTCAGCGGGAAATCGCACTCAACCTATTCGTGTTCCCGGTCAACCAAAACGTTGCCCTTGACCAGGTGTTTGTCGACTACGCCACGATCCCTGACGAACCGTTGAGTCTCGACCCGTCGATGATCGAACAAAACCGCGCCGACTGGATTGACCGTTGGACAACGATCGTCGCCAAGTAGTCGCTAACCGCTTGCCACGTCGGTTCGTCGTCGCCGTCGCATTGCCGCCAACAGCGTTTCTGCTGATCTTCTACGCCTGGCCGTTGATCACCTTGATGACACGCGGACTCGGCGCCAACGCGCTTACCGACACATTCAGCCGACCACAGACATGGCGTGTGCTCTGGTTCACGCTGTGGCAGGCCACCATCAGTACGGCGCTCACGTTGTTGGTCGGGCTAATGCCCACCTGGGCGATCTCAAGGTTCACGTTTCCCGGCCGACGGCTGCTGATGAGCATCCTCACCGCCGCGTTTGTTCTCCCCACGGTCGTGGTCGGCGCCGCATTCATCGCCGTGATGCCCGGTTCTCTGGATCGCAGCATCTGGTCGATCCTCGGGGCTCACATGGTCTTCAACCTGGCTGTCGTGGTCCGCACGGTCGGGACGGTGTGGGAGCAACTCCCGCTCGATCTCGAGCACGCCGCTTCCACGCTCGGGGCGGTGCCCTCGCGGGTGTTCTGGCATGTCACGCTGCCGCTCCTCCGCCCGGCTCTGACAGCCGCAGGGGCACTTGTATTCTTGTTCACATTCACCTCGTTCGGTGTGATCCGCGTGTTGGGCACAACCAGTCGAGCAACGATCGAGGTCGAGGTGTGGCGGCGCGCCACCCAACTCGGTGATATCGGCGGCGCAGCTGTTCTGTCGCTGCTGCAACTGCTCGTACTTGGAGTTGCCATCTGGTTGACGACATGGCACCAACGTCGCCACGCTCAGACCATCTCGATGACCGAATCGCAGCAGCGGTCGAGACCACGCGGTCGTCAGCGACTGATGGTTGCCGGAGGTGTCGTTAGCACATTCGTGCTCGTCACTGTTCCGCTGCTCGCACTCGTCGAACGATCATTGCGAACCGATCGCGGATACTCGTTGATCGCCTGGCGCTCACTCGGGAACAACGAAATCCGACCGGGTGTCACGATCGGTGTCGACCCGATCGGTGCTCTGGTTCGCAGTGCCACGACGGCGCTCTGGGCGACGGTGTTCGCCGTGATGATTGGTGCCGCGGCGGTCATCGCGATCACCGCGCTCGGTCGTACCGGCAGGTGGCTCGATACCGGGTTGATGTTGCCGCTCGGCACGTCAGCAGTCACGATCGGGTTCGGCATGTTGATCACCTTTGACACACCACCGTTCGACTGGCGGGCATCGTGGTGGCTCGTCCCGGTCGGTCATGCGTTGGTGGCGGTTCCGTTCATCGTCCGTACGGCGCTCGGAGTGATTCGTAGCATTGACCCTGACCTGCGCTGCGCTGCGACCACGTTGGGTGCTCACCCGATCCGGGCATGGGCGACCACCACGCTGCCCTTCCTCCGGCGCCCCTTGGCAACCGGGGCGGGCCTGGCGGCAGCAATTTCACTTGGCGAGTTCGGTGCAACCAGTTTCCTCAGCCGATCCGGTTCCGAGACCTTGCCGATCGCCATCGAGCGTCTGCTCGGCCGAACGGGCCAACTGTTTCACGCTCAAGCGTTTGCGCTGTCGACGATTCTCGCAGCTGCCACGATCTCGATCGTGATGCTCGTCGATTCAAGTAACAACCGAGTGGTTGATCGTGCTCGACGTTCGTGACGT
>JANOTN010000199.1:0-1598 GCA_031416375.1 Ilumatobacteraceae bacterium | reverse complement strand
CGTCGTCGAGGTCGATACTGAAACGGGTCGGGCGAGGTTGATCCGCCACGTCGCCGTTGACGACTGCGGCACCGTGATCAATCCGTTGCTGGTCGAGGGTCAACAGCACGGCGGGATTGCGTCGGGTATCGGCCAGGCGCTGTACGAGGAGGTGCGCTTCGACGCCGACGGCAACCCGATCACATCGAATTTCGCCGATTACGGCCTGCCGTCAGCAGCCGAGATGCCGAGCTTCGAAACGATGTCGATTGAAACGCCGACACCGCTCAACCCGCTCGGCGCCAAGGGCATCGGTGAGGCCGCCACGATCGGCTCGACGCCGGCGATTCAGAATGCCGTGATCGACGCCGTGTCGCATCTCGGAGTGCGACACATCGACATGCCCTGTGCCGCCGAGCGAGTGTGGACCGCAATCCAGTCGGCGCAACGTGGCGACAACGACCCGTGGCGGGAGCCACCAGCGATCTTCGCCACACTCCAGAAGGGCGTGACCGGCGACGCCGAAGCAGCGTCAGCCGCCGACGGAATCTGAAGTGTTACAAATGGTGTCTGACACCATTTGTAACACTTACTTGATTGCCAGGGCGTTGGGTGGGCTTGCGACTCCGCTCGGCAGATTGAGCGGAGCCGACGTGAACATGCACTCATAACGGCCGTCAGCGGCGCAGTCGTCGGCTAACGCGTCGAGGGCGAACATCTCGCCGAGCGGCAGGCCGAGCATCGGAAGCAACAAGGCATGGGCGAACATTTCATGCGTTCGCCGCCGGTCCGCTTTGACCTCCTCCAACACGCTTGCTTCGAGGTGCGCTCCGCGTGGCCAGATCTCGATCCCTGGGTTGTCGCAGCCGATGGCGGCGATGTGGAGGTTCCATAGGGTGCGGGCGAGTTCCTCAGTTGGCTCGAATCCGGCCGATCGAAACTGGTCGCGATCGCCGAGCCAGTCGCGGACCGACTGTGGCTGCTGCAGGTACCAGGTGATCCATCCGAAGCGCACCAACAGCACATCGCCTTCTCGAAGTTCGGTGCCCTGCACGGCGAGACATTCTTGAATCTCCGAAGCAGCGATCATGTCGGGCTGGTCGTATTGAATCGGCCGACCGATCGAGTCACGCCAGCGACCGATGTCGGCCAGCACACCACGCCCGACAAGGCCGCGTTGTGCCCAATGGTTGACGCCGTGCTGCTCGTCATCGACACCGCCGAAATGACCGGTACCTGGCTCGTCGTCGAGCATCACGAAATTGCGGATATGGCGGAAGCCATCCCACTGGCTGGATGACTGCGTGTTCCATCCGTGGAGCACGTCGTCATGACCGGTGGTACTCACGTCACCGGTGACCTCGTGCGAATACGGCTTGCGGCCGAACAACGGCGGGTTGGGCAACGCCATCGTCCAATTGAGCGGGAACACGGCACCTCGCTGAACGAGACGGGCAGCATCAGCGGCTCGTTCGGGTGTCAGCAGGTTGAGGCAGCCGAACACGTCGGCGCCTGGGTTCCACACGTCCCAGGCACAAGCCAGCCCGGACCTCCGCGGGAGATCGTCGTAGTCAGGGAGCGAACTCATGAGCCAACTTGAGCACGTCGGCCCGTGAGAT
>JANOTN010000198.1:0-11560 GCA_031416375.1 Ilumatobacteraceae bacterium | reverse complement strand
GAGCTGCCGTTTGACTCGGCGCTGACGGTTCCGGACATGCATCCATACACCTTGGACGTGCCTTCGCCGCCGGCTGTGGCCGATATCGAGGGATCCGCGTATCGGGCGGCGTTGACCACGTTTGGCCCATCCGTTATTCGGGGCATGACTGTTGCGGTTGGTGCCGGGTCACGCGGCCTGATGGGTCGAGTCGAACTGCTGCGAGGGACGATCGCCGCCCTCCGAGAGCTTGGAGCCGAACCGTTCGTCGTACCGGCGATGGGTTCGCATGGCGGCGCAACCGCTGCCGGACAGCGAGCAATGTTGGCTTCGCTCGACATGACCGAGGAATCGCTCGGCGTCGAGATCAGAGCGACGATGGACACAATCATCGTCGCTCACACCAGCGCCGGTACTCCAGTTCATCTCGATGCCGACGCAGCCGCTGCTGACCGTTTTCTTCCGGTCAATCGGATCAAGCCGCACACCTGTTTCAAAGGGCCGATCGAATCGGGCTGCATGAAGATGGCAGTCGTCGGGTTCGGCAAACAGCCGGGGGCCGCACTCGTCCACTCGTGTGGGCCAGTCGAAATGCGCGACCGGTTACTCGACGCCGGCGCGGCGCTGCGAGCGACAGGCCGACTGCTCGGTGGGATCGGGTCGATCGAGTCGACGGCGGGCGATATTGTCCGAATCGAAGGTCTCACGGCCGATGACGTCGGCGGCGACTTCGAGCACGAGTTGACCGAGTACGCCCGCTCACTCGTACCCGCCCTCCCGTTCGATCACATCGACGTGTTGATCATCGAGCTCGGCGGCAAAGACATCTCCGGCACGACCGTTGACCCCAACGTCACCGGACGGTTCTGGGTACCCGGCCTCGATGACCTCGAGAAGCCGACCGTCGGAGCGATGGTGCTGCTCGACCTGACGGACGTCAGTGGCGGCAACGCACTGGGGATCGGCTTCGCGGATTTCATCCCCGCCTCGCTTGCGAACAAGATCGACTGGCGCAAGACCTATATCAACTGCTTCACCGCCGGCCCCGCCGGAATGCGCAGATCACGAATGCCGATGGTGCTCCCCGATGAGGAGTCGTGCATCAAGGCCGCCCTCTCGATGTGCGGCCGCGGGATCGACGAACCCAAGCGAGTCGTGAGGATCAAGTCGACCCTCCACCTCACCGAATGCTGGGTCAGCGAAGCACTACTTCCCTGAGGTCGGCCTCGGGATCCTGCCCAAGCAACGCCGGCGTTTGTCAAGGTTCCCACAAGAATCTCAAGCCGAGGCATCGTAGACCGATGCATTGTCATGGAGCGGAACCAGCTTGTCCGTTCAGAACGACATCGGCATGACGCCGGGGTCACACTGATCGAGATCCTCATCGCGATTGTCCTCATGGGAGGCGTTGTCGCAGGCACGATGGCCACACTTCGCGCCACGATCCTGAGCGGCACAATTCACCGCGATCACTCGAATGCCCACAGCTGGCTGCAGTCGGCGTCAGACATCTTGTACGCATCACCGAAAGTCCCGTGCGACAACACAGACGCGGACAAAGGTGAAGCAAAAGTACGCGCCGCATACGACGCCGTGATCGCTCCGCTTCCGAATCCGCAAGACTGGAAGGACTGGCAGATCCGCGTGATCCCGACCGTGCAGTTCTGGAACTCCGGCAACCTCGACTCCGATCCCGACATCGAATTTTTCTTCGGCAGCGACTGCGATAGGAGCCTGGAACTCCAGTTGGTCGAGCTCCAGGTACGAAGCCCCGGCGGCAAAATCATCGAATCAGTATCGATCGTGAAGTGATGAACGTCTCCCAGACCTCCCGCCGCGACGCCGGCTTCACATTGCCAGAGATGCTGATTTCGATCGTGCTCACGTCGTTGGTCGCGATGGTGATCATGATGACGATCGTCACGAGCCTGAAGACAATCCCGTCCACCAGCGATCGGGCCGATACTGCCGTCGCCGTGCAGGGCATCACGACCTGGTTGCCGCCGGACGTCGACTCCACAGAGCCCGGCAAGTTCGACACTGCTGTTGCGACCGCGTCGGGTTGCGCCGGGACCGACCTTGGTCAGAACATGCTGCGACTCCAATGGGCCGAGACGTTCGCCGGTACCACAACGACGTATGTGGCCGACTACCGCTTCGTCATCACAGGCACAACCGGTAAAATCGTTCGACTGAGCTGCTCCGGCGTGTTCGCCCTCGGTGCGCCGACCGTCACGAACATGTCGGCAAAGCTGAGTGCGACCGCGCCAACGGTTACCAAACTCGACACCAACGGTGACCTAAAGACAGATCAAGTCAAGATCTCGATCGAAACCCTTTCCGGCGACACAGCGTTTATCAACGCCGCTTCGAAGAACCCGAACGAGACACTCCCACCTGTAAGCACGAACCCGACGTCGACCACCAGCAGCACCACCACCACCACGATCGCCAACATTTCTCCGATGGCGGCAGCCGTCTCGGCGACCGCCAATCCGAACACGTCGGTGACGGTGACCTTGCCAGCGACAGATCCAGAGGGTGGGGCCCTGACTGCAACAGTCGGCGGGCAGCCAGTCACTTGGGCCGCCGCTGTCGTCGTCGGCCTTGACGTGACGATCACTCCCGACGCTTCGCTCGGTACAACCGTGCTCACTTACACGGTCACGGACCCGTCTGGAGCGACCGCTAGCTCGACGATCACGATCGACGTCGTCTCGACTGCGACGACCACGAGCACCAGCACCACCACGACGACCTCGACCACCACAACCACGCTGCCGCCCTGTGTCGTCTCGAACATGACGGTGAGCCCGAACCCCGTGCAACTCCATTCAAACGGGACAGGCAAGCTGAAGAAGAACGTGACCGTCACCATCACAGTTGCGAGCGGCTACTGCGTCGGACTCACGCTCCAATACATCACCGGTGCACCGAACGGACAGTACATCCAGAACTTCGGCAACAGCGCCCCGTATACCGTCACGCTCCTAGGGCATCCGTCGGGCACCGAGTTGTGGGCCGCCGGCAGCCGTGTGCTCGCGGTCCGCGACGGAGGGAACAACCTACTCGCACAAACAACCCTGACCGTGACGAACTGAGCAACCACATGAACCACTCCCGACGTACACGACAGTCCAGAGACGAGGGCGCAATCCTCCCACTCGTGCTCGTCATGGCGGTCATTATCGCCGTCGTGATCGGCGCCCTGGCGAGCTATGTGACGACCAGCCTGAAGTACGGCGAAGTCGTCGAACAGCGTGCCGACCGACTCGCCGCTGCTGACGGCGGTCTCCGTTACGCAATCGTACGGCTCGGGAACTCTCAGTATGCCGGCTGCCTGTCGAACCTCGGCAACGCCGGATTCAAGATCGACATGCCGGTGCAGATCAACGAATCCGACATCGATATCACATGCACCAAAGGCTCGAACTCGATTTCCGACATCAAGGCGTGGGCGATTGTCGTCACCGGCGCCGGCGTGCCAGGTAACCAGTGGATGCTCCAGAGCCAAGCCGGCGGCGGCGTGCAAAAGTTGCTCGGCGGGCCTGTCTGGGTGTCGGATCCCGGGCGGATGGACCTCAAGGCACCCATTACGGTCGAGGACGGCGACATCTGGTACTACCGAGCCGATTGCGCCAATCCGAGCCTGACCATCGACAGCAATCTCACGTTCACACCCGCCTATCGCGGAACGATCTGCGTCGATCAGACATGGGACCAGGTGTACTCCGCTCCGGCGGTCGGCGCGTTTGCCGGCCTCACCGATTTGCTCAACACCAACCCTGCACCGACGACGAACGGCACATGCAAGGTGTTCGCACCCGGCCGGTACACGACGATGCCCGCCCTCGGTGCCAACACCTATTTTCGATCCGGTAACTATTACTTCCACAACTTCAAATTCGACATCGTCAACGCTGTCGTCACAGCCGGCTGGGCTAGCTCCAGCCTCTACGGCGATCAGCAATTCATCGCCAACGCGCCGTGTGCGGGGGCGATCAGTGCCGACAGCACGACCAGCGGGAGCACCCCGGGGGCGACGTTCTATCTCGGCGGTAGCGCGGCGATCGAGATCGGCAACAAGGGAAGCCTGGAAATCCTACGACGGCTTCAGGGCGACTCGCTGGTGAGCATCCAGGCACTCACCACGACAAACGCCAACCAAACCGCCAGCAGCCTCGCGTACAACAACAACATCATCTGGACGAAAGCTGGCAACAACAGCGACCTGGCGATTCATGGCCTGATCTGGGCACCGTATGCGCAGATGGAGTTCGGCAACGTGACGAACTCGGCAAACGGTCAGCTACTGGGTGGAGCTGCGCTCTCACGAATTGTCTTGCAGGCGTCGGCATCAGCGAGTTCGTTCATCATTCGTGTCGAATCGAGCCCGATCGCCTACGAACTTCGTCTCGACAGCACAGCTACGAAGAACGGCCTGTCGACCACGATGACGGCAGTTGTGCAGGTCGACGATCAGGGCACGACGGCTGTCAATTCGCTTCGGGTTCGCGACTGAGTCGCTTCGGCCGATCAGCTGCCGTAGCCGAAGCCGAGATCGATCGCGGTGAGTAACGGTGCGTAGGCGACTCCGGCTGCTTCGCACATCGCCGCACAGGTGCCCCCTCGATCGACGATCAGGGTCACGAGCACCGGGTCAGCACCGAACTCGCGAACGACTTCGACGGCTTCCATCAACGACGTACCGCGGGTCACCGTGTCTTCCGTGATCACAACCTTGTCGCCGGGTTGGATCGCGCCGGCGAGGCGACCGATCACGCCGTGATCCTTGGCTTCCTTGCGGACGCTGAAGCTGCGCAGGTTGCGGCCCCTTGTTGCGGCGACGGCGGCCACCCCGTAAGCCACCGGATCGGCCCCCATTGTCAGCCCGCCGATCGCGGTTGCATCGTCAGGGATCAGTTCGAGCATCGCATCGGCGACAAGCAAGATCCCATCGGGCCGGCAGGCAGTCTGCTTGGTGTCAAGAAACCACGAACTTCTGGCCCCCGACTTCAAGGTGAAGTCACCTCGCTTGACCGAAAACGCCAGAACATGCTCCCGCAAGGCGTGCAGCTTGGGCGACAGCGGCGGGAGCTCATTCATCACCCCGACCATACCCGCGTTGTTACAGATGGTGTCAGACACCATCTGTAACACCTACGACGACCTACTTGCCGTTGCACTCCGCGCCGAGCAACTCGGATTCGGGGCATTCTTCCGCAGCGACCACTACCTCAACATGGGCGCCGACAGCGGCCTGCCAGGCCCGACCGACGCTTGGATCACGCTTGCGGGTCTGGCTCGCGAGACCAGCGATCCGGCTCGGAACGCTCGTCACCGCCGCCAGTTCTGCGTGCTCAGTCATCGGCCCCGAACCTACCCCGGCCGACAGCACCCACCAGTTGAGCCCGCCGACCAAAACCGTCGCTTCTCCTGCAACATAATCGGTGCAGCGATCAAAATCAAATTTTGCGGCAGCCACTATGCCCGAAATTGTCGTGTCTCCTGCCACAGAATCGGAGCCATTACATCGACTGCAGGCACCGACGGAAGCGGCGGGTTCATGGATCTTGTCGCAGAAAACGTCGCCGGATACCTCGCCTAAACGCCGCCGGTCTTGCGGGAAATAAAAAAATGGGTTTACACTAATATTCATGGCAAAACGGGGACCCAAGATGATGACCGACGAGCACAAGGCGGCACTCGACCGTGGTCGCAATGAAGGACGTGCAGTGCGTGACTATCTCGAAGCGCTGCGTTCGAACAAGCCGAAGCGTGGCCGCAAGCGCACGGCAGAATCGATTGGCAGGCGTCTCGCGGCGATCGAAGTCGAGATCGTCGGTGCCAGCGCGATCGACGAACTGAACTTGATTCAGGAGCGTCGTGATCTGATTGCAGAGCGCGACTCAATGGGTGAAACCGTTGACCTCAGCGCACTCGAAGACGGATTTGTCGCGGTTGCCAAGATCTACGGCGACCGCAAGCGCATCGCCTACGCCTCTTGGCGTGACGTCGGCGTTTCGGCGGCGACGCTCGCCCGCGCCGGGATCACCCGCTAATCCCGGCCAGGGCATCACAGCGCAAGCGCATCGATCTGGTTGAACACCAGATCGATGTGCTGAAGTGATCGTTTGAGGTCAAACGCATCGTCCAGCGGCATGTCGACTTCGGGGTCAGCCTCGACGAGCGACCTGAAATCGACGCCCTCATCCCAGGCCTGCATGGCGTTGCGTTGCACAATTCGGTATGCCTCGTCGCGGGTTTTGCCCCCAGCGACAAGTCCAAGCAACACCGGCTGGCTAAAGACCAAGCCGTAGCTGGCATCGAGGTTGGCCTGCATCCGCTCGGGAAACACCATCAGCCCCGACAACAGTCGGGTCAAGCGGCGCATCATGTAATGCGTCAGCTGAGACGAGTCGGGCAGCACCACACGTTCCACTGACGAATGCGAGATATCGCGTTCGTGCCACAGGGCAACGTCTTGCAGGCCCGCCAACAGGTTCGACCGCACGACACGCGCTAAACCAGAAATCGTTTCGGCCGAGATCGGGTTGCGCTTGTGCGGCATCGCAGACGAACCCTTCTGACCTGGCTTGAAACCTTCCTGCACTTCGCGCACCTCAGTGCGCTGGAGATGGCGTAACTCGATCGCCATCATTTCGCACGTCGCCGCCGCCGAAGCACAGGCGTACAGAAATTCGGCGTGACGGTCACGTGCGATCACCTGTGTTGCCGGAACCGCTGTCAAACCAAGCGCATCACCAACAAACGTCTCGACTGAAGGCGGGATATTCGAGTACGTGCCAACCGCCCCGCTCAACTTCATCACGGCGACCGACTCGCGAGCCGCACGCAAGCGCGTGCGATCACGATCGACCTGCAGCGCCCACAGCGCCACCTTGGCACCGAACGTGGTCGGCTCGGCATGGATCCCGTGGGTCCGGCCGATCATCACCGTGTCACGATGTTTGCGCGCCAGTTCGATAATGACCGCTAAGAGCTTGCCTGATTCTTCGATCATGAGATCTGCCGCATCACGCATCGCCCAACACAACGCCGTGTCACCAACATCGGATGAGGTCAGCCCATAGTGAATCCATTTGCCGGCGTCACCACCGATTGCGGCCTGGACGACATCAACAAATGCGGCCACATCGTGGTCGGTGATTGCCTCACGGTCGAGAATCGCCTGGACGAAGGCTTCGTCGGAAACCGGCGCGCTCAAACGGCATGCTCGTGCCTCAGCAATCGGCACGAGACCTACAGCAGCGTGGCCTTCAGTCGCCAGCACTTCGACTTCGACCCAGCGACGAAATTTGGAAACGTCCGACCAGACCGCGGTCATTTCCGGCGTCGAATAGCGGGGAATCATCTCACGCCGTCCAGAGCAGATAGTCGTCGCGTTCGGCACCGACACCGACGACATTGACGGGCACACCGACCTGCTCCTCGACGAGGGCAAGGAACGCCTTCGCCTCGGCAGGCAACGCGCCCGGTTCACGGGTTTCCGAGAGATCGGTCTTCCAACCCGGGAGGGTCACATAGATCGGTTCGATCTTGGCCAGGATGTCTGACCGGTCGGGATAGAAGTCGATCTGTTTGCCGTCGAGCTTGTAGCCGATGCAGATCCGCACCGTTTCGAACCCATCAAGGACGTCGAGCTTGGTCAGGGCGATTTCAGTGAGGCTGTTCAGTCGCACTGCCTGGCGAAGCATGACGCAGTCGAGCCAGCCCGCACGGCGTCGTCGACCGGTCACCGTGCCGTACTCGCGGCCGACATCGATCAGCGTGTCGCCGTCGGCGTCGAGCAGTTCGGTCGGGAACGGGCCTGCACCAACGCGAGTCGTGTAGGCCTTGGTGATTCCAACGATCCTGTCAATGTCGCGTGGCCCGAGCCCGGTGCCGACGCATGCGCCGCCAGCGGTCGGGTTCGATGACGTGACGTACGGATAGGTGCCGTGATCCAAGTCGAGGAAGGTTGCCTGAGCACCCTCGAGTAAGACCTGCGCACCGCGGGCGAGCGCGTCATGGAGCAGCGTCACGGTGTCGGCAATATGGGGCCGCAATCGGGCGCCATAGGCGACGAATTGGGTGACGATCTCCTCAACATCGAGCGGTTCGCCGCCGGCCTGCTCGATCAGAGTGTTCTCGGCAATCGCCCGGGCGCGCACCGTTGCCGCGAACGAATCAGGATCAACGATCTCGCCGACCCGCACACCGACGCGGCGGGCCTTGTCGGCATACGCCGGACCGATCCCCTTGAGGGTCGTGCCGATCTTGTCGTCGCCACGCACCGCTTCGGCGATCGCGTCATGGGCCTGGTGCCACGGGAAGATCAGATGGGCGCGACTCGACACTTTCAGGTCGCCGCAGCGGACGCCGCGCGATTCGAGCGTGTCGATTTCTCGGAACAGCGTCGGCAGGTCGACAACCACGCCATTGGCAATCACAGGTACGACGTGGTCGTAGAGAACACCACTCGGGATCAGTTGCAGGGCGTACTTCTGATCATCGACAACGACGGTGTGACCGGCATTGTGACCGCCCTGGTAGCGCACCACATAGGTGTGCTCTTTCGACAGCAGATCAATGATCTTGGCCTTGCCCTCGTCGCCCCACTGGGCGCCGACGACGACGGTGACGGGCATTGGCACGCTCCCCGGGTTACGTGGACTGGAACGTGGCAAGACTCTACTGGAGTCGATCCCCGGCAAACCCGTTCAGACAGCATCTGAACGATTTGTCCGCCAACGATTCCAAGGGTGCGTGATTTCAAATACCACGTATTTTGAAGGGCGATCGTTTGAAATACGTGATTCTGCTGAAAGGTTCACCTCATCGGGCAGGAGATCACGACTTCGGTGGTCTGACCTGCCAGAACCTCTACCGGAACTGCTGGACAGGCGGCAGCGCCGCACGCAGCGGGCAGGGTCAGTCGACCGGTGGGGTGAATGGGTCGAGTTCGGCGAGCGCTGATTGGATATCGATCGAACCGGGCGGCAGGTTCCAAAGAGGACCGTCTGGATCGCCGTAGAGCGGACGGCCCGGGCCGAACTCGTAGAGCATGCAGTTCGGCAAGCTTGCCGTCACGATGCCCGCTACGGAGAACGACAATTCGTGCGGCTGGACGAAGATGGTGCAGTCCGCCACCGGATTGCTCTGCATCGGAAAGGCGACTACATCGCCGACTGCGAGATCGACGACCGCGGGAGTCGCCGATTTGTCGGCCAGGTTGAAGGACTGCAGTTCTGTGTCGAGCCGACTGACACCGATCAGTTCGCCAAGCGCGCATGAGCTCGTCGAACGATTCCGAACCACCAGGAAACCGAAGGGCACGCCGACCGCCTCGAGTTCGTCGGGGTTGCACGGGCCAGTCGAAATCTCGTTCGGATAGATGGCAGTCAGTCTCCAGCCGCAGGTTGCGATCATCGCGCTCGACACCACGACCTTGACTCCGTTGATGTCGATTTCAACCAGCGTTACGGGTGCTGGCGAGAGACATTCGTCGCCGGTCTGGCCGACGATCAAATCAGCCCACCCACCGGGGTCGAGCCAAACGTCTGGCTCCATCAGTGGGTCGATGTTGGGCGACTGCGACACGTTGACCTCACACCACACGTCGCCGTCGTTGCGGATTCGGATCACCGCGTCAGCCGAGTCCGCACCGACGATCACCTGTGCTGTCCAGAGCGCCAGATTGGCAATCTCGCAGGGTGGCGGCAGTTCGGGGGCAGGCACCGTTTCAGCGGTGATCTGACTTGGCGCCAGCTCAGCGGCGGTGGCCGATGCGGCCGGGCGATCGGTGGTTTCGATGGGTTGAGTCTCGCCAACTCGGCCGTCATCGGTGCATGCCGTGATCAGCATCGACGATCCCAACAGGATCAAGACAGGTACCCGCACGCAGGCACCCTACGACGCCCCTACAACCCCGGGGGTAGCGTCCGGGCCGTGCGTTACGACTACGTCATCGTGGGTGGGGGCTCTGCAGGTTCGGCGCTAGCCAATCGTTTGTCGGCCGATCCGACGAACCTGGTGCTGGTGCTCGAAGCTGGTCGACCCGACTACAAGTGGGACGTCTTCATCCACATGCCGGCCGCCCTTGCGTTCCCGATCGGCAGCAAGTTTTACGACTGGAAGTACGAGTCGGAACCGGAGCCCCACCTCAACGGCCGACGGGTGTACCACGCCCGCGGCAAGGTGCTCGGCGGATCGTCGTCGATCAACGGGATGATCTTTCAGCGCGGCAACCCGATGGATTATGAGCGCTGGGCGGCCGACCCAGGGATGGAAACCTGGGATTACGCCCACTGTCTGCCGTATTTCAAACGGATGGAGAACTGCCTCGCCGGAGGCGACGAGTACCGCGGCGACAATGGCCCGCTGGTGTTGGAACGTGGCCCAGCTAAGAACCCGTTGTTCGAGGCCTTCTTCGAGGCGACCCAGCAGGCCGGATACCCATTGACCGATGACGTGAACGGATACCAACAAGAGGGCTTCGCCAGGTTCGATCGCAATATCCATCGCGGCCGTCGGTTGAGTGCAGCCCGCGCCTATCTCCACCCGGTGATGAGTCGCCCGAATCTGACCGTCGAGACCCGAACTCTCGTACACAAGATCCTGTTGCACGGTAAGCAAGCGACCGGCGTCGAGTACTCGCGCCGCGGGACGATCAAGCAGGTCGAGGCGGCCGAAGTGATCCTGTGCGGCGGAGCGTTCAATTCGCCACAGTTGCTGCAGCTTTCCGGAGTCGGCGACTCCGATCATCTGCGCTCGGTTGGCATCGAGCCGGTCCATCACCTACCTGCCGTCGGTCAGCACATGCAGGACCACCTTGAGGTCTATATCCAGTTCTCCTGCAAGCAACCGGTGTCGATTCAACCATGGATGAAGATGTGGAAGCGGCCCTTCGTGGGGCTGATGTGGCTGTTTCGTAAGGGTCCAGGGGCGACGAACCATTTCGAGGGCGGCGGTTTCGTTCGATCAAACGACGACGTTGCCTACCCCAACCTGATGTTCCATTTCCTGCCGATCGCGATCCGCTACGACGGCTCGTCACCGACCGGGGGCCACGGTTACCAGGTCCATATCGGACCGATGTATTCAGATGCCCGCGGCTCAGTGCAGATCACGTCGACCGATCCGACCGTGAAGCCAGCACTCCGGTTCAACTACGTGTCGACCGACCAGGATCGACGCGAGTGGGCCGAATCGATTCGGGTCGCCCGCCGCATCTTGAACCAGAAGGCGATGGACCCGTTCAATGGCGGCGAAATCTCGCCGGGGCCGTCAGTCGAGACCGACTCGCAGATCTTGGACTGGGTCCGCAAGGATGCCGAAACCGCACTGCATCCGTCGTGTACGTGCCGGATGGGCACTGACGAGGATTCTGTAATCGACCCACTGACGATGAAGGTCCACGGTATCGAAGGTGTTCGAGTCGTCGACGCGTCCGCAATGCCGTACATCACCAACGGCAACATCTACGCCCCCGTGATGATGCTCGCCGAAAAAGCCGCCGACCTGATCCTCGGCAACACCCCACTCGAACCCGAATACGTCGAGTGGTACAAGCACACGC
>JANOTN010000197.1:0-10753 GCA_031416375.1 Ilumatobacteraceae bacterium | reverse complement strand
CCGATCACCGAGTCGCTACCGAGCCGCAGGCCGACCTCCTCGTCCAACTCGCGCAGCGCCGCGTCGACAGTTGATTCACCTGAATCGAGTCGCCCGCCAGGTAATGCCCACTGCCCGCTATGCGCGTTCAATCGTGACGTCCGGCGACACAGCAGAAACGCCGCCCCACCAGAGACACCCAGCATCCGCCCGTCGAGCCCGGCTGTTTCGCCGGGCACGTTTGTCATTTGCCAGTCTTCAGGGATCAGCGGGTCGTCTCGATCTTCCCCGGACACGCTGTCGACGACGACGATCGCGACCGCGGCGTGCTTTCTGCCCGCCAGGTCGTGCGAGCGTCGATCGTGCCCAGCGAGGTTGGTATGGAGTCGCGTGCGGAGGTCGGCGTCGAAGGTGATCACGGTGGCGACCACTCTTGCCCAGTCGTCGCAACCTTCAACAATCGAACCAGGTTCACGCATCGACCACCCGGGCCGGCGATCGGTTTGCGCTATTCGGATGTTGGCGCGAGCAGCTTGATCAAGGGGATCGCCACTGCGGTTGCTGCGAGTTGGGCAACGATGAACATTGGGACTGATGCGGGCTCGATGCCTGCAAACGTGTCTGAGAACATTCGAGCGATCGACACACCGGGATTGGCGAAGCTGGTCGACGACGTGAAGTAGTACGCACCTGCGATGTATCCCCCGACGGCGAACGCCACAGCGTTCGGATTGCCCTTGCGGACGGTCAGAAAAATCACCAGCAGGAGTCCGAGAGTGGCGACACCTTCGGCGAAGACGAGGTTGCCGGACGACCGATCCGTCGTCGACCAGTTGACCGGATCGAGATCGAACATCACGTTGGCCGCCATCACCCCTACGATTCCGCCTGCTGTTTGCGAGGCGACATACCAGAGCGCGGACACTCGATCGGTTCCACCGAGCGCAAGATCGGTGAGGGTCACGGCCGGGTTGAAATGGGCGCCAGAGATCGCTCGGAAGGCGAGGATCAAGGAAACCAACACCCCCGCCGTGGCGAGCGTGTTTTGGAGCAGTTGCAGGCCGGCATCATCGGACCGTCGTTCCGCCATGATGCCGGAGCCGACCACCGCCATGAGAAGAAAGGCCGTGCCGACGAACTCGCCGACGACTCGGCGGCGCAGTTCCATCAGCAACACCCGGCGGTGAGTTCGCCGACCAGGGCGGCCACGAGTTGTTGGATCTCGTCGCGCACTTCGCGGACCATCTCGATTCCCTGTCCAGCAGGATCACGGAGTTCCCAG
Organism: Ilumatobacteraceae bacterium; assembly: GCA_031416375.1. GTDB lineage: Bacteria > Actinomycetota > Acidimicrobiia > Acidimicrobiales > Ilumatobacteraceae > Ilumatobacter. The sequence continues at coordinate 9,492 of JANOTN010000197.1, read as the reverse complement.
TCAAGTCGGCGAGTGCCAGGGTAGATCGGGCATTCGTCACCGCACCCCATCGTGATGATCACGTCGGCGGCGCGTGCCATCTCGTCGGTCCACCGCTGGGGCACGAGTGCGGTGATGTCGATGTTCTTCTCGGCCATCGCGTGAACGGCGATCGGGTTGAGAGCGGCGCCTGGTGCCGACCCGGCTGAGAAGACCTCAATCCGATCGCCACCGAGTTGACGCATGAAACCGGCCGCCATCTGAGACCGACCCGCGTTGTGTACGCAGAGGAATAGCACGGTTGGCTTGGCGAGCCGCTGGGGTGTTGCTCCTTCGCCGAGCGCGCTGCGCAACGAGGCGAGGCAATCGTCGTTCAGACGAAACCACGCCCACTTGCCGCGCTGTTCTCGCTGCAACAGCCCGGCGTTGACGAGTTGTGTCAGATGATGGCTGACGGTGGGCTGGGACTTGCCGAGCGCGGCGGGAAGTTCGCAGGCGCAGATCTCACCGGTCGGTGCCGTGGCGATCATCGAGACGAGTCGGATCCGGGCTGGGTCGGCGAGGGCCTTGAGTTGATGTGCCAGCGCTTCGGCCTCCGCATCGTCGAGCGGTGCCTCCAGCACACAGCAGGGAGAGTCAGAACTGAGATTCACAACCAACATATTGACAGATCTCGATCCGTGTGACAACATATCGATACTCTTCAATACGTAGTGTTCAGCTAGAGTCCACCTGGCGTTCACTTTGACCCCGAAAGCAGGCCCGCCATGCGTGTCCAACTTGCCCTCAACGTCACCGATCTCGACGAGGCAATCGACTTCTACTCCAAGATGTTTGCGACCACCCCGTACAAAGTGAAGCCCGGTTACGCCAACTGGGAGATCACCGATCCGCCGCTCAAGCTCGTGATCTTCGAGCGTCCCGATGCCGAGCCAGGTTCGATCAATCATCTCGGCGTCGAAACCGAATCAGCCGACGAGGTCGTGGCGGCCGAGGCCAGAATCGCCGGTGCCGGCTTGCCGACAACGGGTATCGATGCCACGATCTGTTGCTTCGCCGAAAAGGTCGAAACGTGGGTACAAGGCCCGGCCGGTCACAAATGGGAGTGGTACGTCAAACAAGCGGACCACGACACCCAGCTGGAGAACGTGATCGTTGCACAAGCCACACCCGCAGTCGCCAGCTGTTGCGGTTGATCGGGGGGCGTGCGTCGGTGAGTACTCCGGCGAGGGGCTTCTCGGATCAGGCCGGTTGACCGGCGAACAGATCGACCAGACCGTTGTTCAACAGCTGTGCGAACGCGCTGAGATCCATGTTGCCCAACTGGTTGCTGCTCGTCTGATGCTCTGCAACTGGAGTCGGACTGGAGGCCGCCGCGGAAGGAGCCGCCCATGCCGTCGGCCCGGTCGCAAGCGCGGTCGCAGGCAGTGATGGTGCAGGCAGTGAAGGTGCAGGTTTTGAGGCTGGAATAGCTGCGCGGGGAGGCTCGGTCGCCGACACGTGTGCTTTGACGCCATCGACAGTCAGCCCGAGGTTTATCTCGTCGATCTGGGCGACGGCTCGCTGCAGTCGGCGTTCCATGTCGGCCGTGGCGAACCCTTGGTTCCGGCGATCTGTTTGCGCAGAACTTTCGGTGATTGCCGTGTCGAGGAGGGTGTCAATCGCCTGCATGAGCGACACCACCAACGTCTCTATCTTGTTGTCACTCATTTGCCGCCCCTTGTCTTTACCATCTGTTGACACACCGTAGTCTCCCCTATCGGCTCAACTAGCTGGGATCTTGAGCCCAGCCGGGCGATCTAGCCAAACTGCGCTGGGCCTCTCAGTGAGGAAATGGTAAAGTGCGAAGCAGCGAGACCACTTCGGCGAGGAACTCGATGCTCGCTGGGACGATCGGGTCGACGACGAGTTGGACGTGGGCAGCGCCGGCATCGGCGAAACGTCGCAGTTGGTCCGCCAATTCGCTCACAGAACCTTCGAGCGGTTGGCCGAGGTCCTTCGGGTAGTCACCCATCTGACGGCCAGTGCCGCTCGGGAGCTTCACAAACACGGCGCAGGTGGCCTCGATCTCACCAGCACGGCCGATCGCCGCGATCCGCTCGTCGACAACAGCCTTCTTGGCGGCGAATCCTTCTGCGGTATTGCCGTACTCGCTCCACCAGACGTTCCACGCAGAGACATGGGGAAGTGTGATCGACTGCATCCGCTCGCCGATCGATCCGATCAGCAGCGGCGGCCCGCCCGGTCGCGGTGATCTTGGGTGCAGCACGCTGTCGGTGACGTCGTAGTACTTGCCGTGGAAGTCGATCTCACCGTCCCGCAACAGGGTGCGAATGATCGTGAACGCTTCCTCGAACCGACTGACTCGGTTGTCGTAGGGGAATCCGAATGCCGTGTACTCACGTTTGTTCCATCCGGCGCCGAGGCCGAGGATCAGGCGGCCACCCGAGATTGCGTCGACCGTAGCGGCGAGTTTGGCGAGCATCGGCGGAGCATGAAAACTCGTGGAAGCCACGAGTGGTCCGAGTTGGATGGTTGTCGTCGAGGCGGCAAGCGCTGCGAGAGTGGTCCACACCTCCCACGGCCCTCGCGACCCGACTGGCAGGTCATACAGGAGATGATCGCCTAGCCAGAGTGAGTCGAACCCGACCTGCTCGGCCAGCCGCGCCATCTCGATGAGATCCGAAAACGGAATCTCATACTCGACCTCCGGAAGCTGAATCCCGATCTTCATGAGTCAGCCACGGTAGCCGTTGGTGATCGGGAGTCTTCGGTCTCGGCCGAAGGCTTTGGTCGTCACCCTGACGCCTGGCGGGCATTGGTAGCGCTTGTACTCGGCGACGTCGACGAGGCGGGCAACTCGACGAACCGTGGCCTCGTCGTGCCCCATGGCGATGATCTCGGTCGCCGTGCGGTCCTGCTCGACGTACAGCTTGAGGATCGGGTCGAGCACCTCATACGGAGGGAGGGACTGGTCGTCTCGTTGATCCGGCCGCAACTCCGCCGATGGAGGCTTGGTGATTACACCTTCCGGGATCAACTCGCGCCCGGCGGCTTCGTTCACGTATCGGCACAGTCCGTACACGTCGAGCTTGAAGACGTCCTTCAACACGGCGTAGCCGCCAACCGAATCACCGTAGATCGTGAAGTATCCGACCGCCATCTCGCTCTTGTTGCCGGTGGTCAGCACCATCCAGCCGAACTCATTTGACAAAGCCATCAGCGATTGGCCGCGGCATCGTGACTGCAAGTTCTCGTAGGTCAGCCCGGGTGAGCGTCCTTCGAATGATGGTGCCAGCATGTCCAGGTAGGCCTGAAATGAGGGCTCGATCGAGATCGTCCGGTAGTCGATATTGAGGTTCTCGGCGAGCAGTTGCGCATCCGATTTCGAATGATCTGACGAGTAACGCGACGGCATCGAGACTCCATGTACGTGCTCAGCACCGAGTGCATCAACGGCGACGCATGCCACCAACGTCGAGTCGATCCCGCCTGACAGCCCGATCACGACATCGGTGAACCGGTTCTTGCGGCAGTAGTCGGCAGTTCCGAGAACGATCGCCTGGTACAACTCCCGATAACGCGTCAGCGGCTCGGCGATCGGTGTCGGCAACGTGTCATTGGAACGACGACTCGTGCTGGTCACGGCCACGACGGGCAGTTCGATGTCGGTCCGCTTGCCACGCGGGTCGAGTAGTCGGTGGCGATAGACGGGAGCGATCGGCACATCGACGATCAACAGATCCTCGACGAACTGGGGGGAGCGGGCGAGCAGGATTCCGTCGGCATCGACGACAAACGAACCTCCATCAAACACCAACTCGTCCTGCCCGCCGACCTGATTGACATAGACAATCGCGCAGTGCGAATCCTGGGCGCGGGTGGCAACCATTCGCTCGCGGCCAGTGTCTTTCTCCCAGTGATACGGCGAGCCGTTGATGTTGATGTTGAGTTCGGCACCACCCGCGGCCTGTGTGGCGAGCGGGCCGAATGGCGACCAAATGTCTTCGCAGATCGAGACCCCGACCTTGACGCCGCCGATCTCGTATAGCTCTAACGAATCGTTGTCGGTGCCCGGCGTGAAGTACCGCGCCTCGTCAAACACGGCATAGTTCGGTAACAGGCGTTTGCGGTAGGTGCCGATGACGCGACCACCGACGCAGACGACGGCGGCGTTGTACAAATCTCGATCGGCGTCAACGAAACCGACCACAGCAGCGCAGCCACGTGTGATCGAAGCGAATGTGTCGAGAGCGCGCCGGTTGTCGGCTACGAAACCCGGCTTCAACACGAGGTCCTCTGGCGGGTATCCGGTTGTCGACAACTCGGGGAAAGCGACAATGTCGCATCCGGCAACCTCAGCGCGGTCGTAGGTATCGATCAACTGGGCGAGATTGCCGTCGATATCGCCGACGGTCGGATTCAGCTGGGCGAGCGCGATACGCAAGACGGTCACGAGCGCAGGCTAGCCATCTCGGTGCGTCGGCGTTAGGAGAAGTAGCCGATCACATCGATGACGACGTCGGTCGCTACGAGAGCGGTGATGCTCTCCTGTCCGGAGGCTGGTATCTGTGTGAATGCGAGCGCAGCACGAGTCTGATTTGGCCCGGTGAAGTTGACGCTTGACACGAGTGGCGTCGTGCCCGTGGCGGGGTAGGCAGCGATCCACCCGGGCGCACTCGTCTGCGTGACCGTGAGATTCTGGACGAGCGCCGACTTCGAGGCAGCGCCCGCAGATGGTGCTGCGACGGGTGACGACGAGTTGTCGGCCAGCCGCCCGAAACCGAGCGGGAGCCGGGTATCGACGATCCGGGTCGGTTCGATGAACGAGAACAGTCCCGATGACGCCGCCGGTGCCGTTGGCGAAGTGACGTAGCCGAGCACATCAACCACGACGTCTGCAATGTTGAGCGTTTGCAGCGAGATCTTCCCGTCGGCACCGAGCGGCACGACGATCAGGTTGGCCCGAACGTCGCCGGGAACGACATTCACGTTCGATGTCCCGCCCCACGCGGCCCCGCTCGGAAACGCGCCGATGTACCCGCCGAGCTCTTGCCCAGCGATCGCTACCGCCGAGATCACTACTGCGCCGGAGGTTCCGTCACTCGGAACACCGAGGTGACCGCGCACCGAAACGTCGATCCGTTCGCCGATTCGAACCCATGGATTAGGGCTGCCCGAACTCAGCGTTAGGTTGGGCGGTTCTCGAGTGTCGGCGAGTCGGGTTGGGGGTAGCGCAACGAAACGTCCCTCGCTGCCGGCCCCTCCGGTGTTGTCGAACCACGCCATCACGTCAACGATGACGCGACCGGTCATCACTGACTCGACCACGAACGATCCGTCCGGTCCGAGTGGTACGACCGCGGCGTTGGCGATGACGGCGTTTGGTCCGTCGGCGTTGATTGATGAGGTCGATGGGCGGAGTCCCTTCGGCGTCCATGCTCTGAGGAATCCTGGGCCCTTGGTGGCGTCGATCGTGATGTTGACGAGGGCTGCTTCGTATGACGCCGGGGGATTCAAGTCGACGAGTCGCGTCGTGCCGTTGAACACGTCGCCGACGGTCGTGCCGATTGCGTGGCCGGTGTCGTATGCCCGGAACGGCGTGATCGGGATCATTCGAAGGCTGGCTCCGGTGGTCGGCGCGGGCGGGTCGGTGGGAACGATCTTTCGGAGCGACCCACCTCCCTGGGTATAGAACAATGCCATCCGACCGTCTGCCTGGAACCCGAATGTCATGTCGACGATGCCGTCTGCTCCGGTGGCAAATGGCGCGTCGTAGTCGACGCTTCCGTCGGTTTGCATCAACCAGATATCGCCCGACCCACCGTCACCGAACAGGTACGTACCGTCGAACTCGGATGGCCACAATCCGTTCGGAACGAATCCGCCCGCCGTGATGTACTGGCCGTCTGATCGGGGGTAATCGGTGATTGGGTCGGTGATCCCCGCTGGTGGCCCGGCGCACGGTGGGCTCTGGCCCTGCGGACACTGGCCCTCGCGCGTTGGCCAGCCGTAGTTGCGGCCGATCCCGCCGAGGTCGATCTCCTCCCGAGTGCTCTGACCGACGTCGTTGATCAAGAACCGGTTGGAACCGTCGTTGCGATCGAATGCGATCCGGAATGGATTGCGCAGGCCCCAGGCGAACAACTCCTGACACTGAGTGGTCGGCGTCGAGGGGGTGTTGCCTCGAGTCGCGCAGGCGGCGGTGCCGGGTCCCGTAAGCGGGTTGCCCGGTGCCGGTTGTCCATCAAGCGTGATTCGCAGAATCTTGCCGTTCAGCAGGGAAAGATCTTGAGCGGCTTGGTTGACACCCGAGCGGACACGCGGATCACTTCCGGCGTCGCCGATCGAGACGTACAGGAATCCGTCGGAGCCGACGTCGAGATCACCGCCGTTGTGGTTTCCGGCGACGGATGAGATGTTGTCGATCAGCACGAACTCGCTGGCGGGGTTGATCGTCGAGCCGCTGAGCTGGAATCGGCTGACCCGGTTGACGCATCCGCCTGGAGCGCCGGGTTCGGTGCGGGTGTAGTAGAGGTACACGAGTCCGTTGCCGAGAAACGCGGGGTCATGAGTAAATCCCAGGAACCCTCGCTCGCCGCTGCCGCACACGTTCGTCAGTGTGAGGGCGGTCGTAAATGGCCCGCTCGCCGGTCCGATCTTGACGCGTCCCGCCTGTTCCAGAACAACGATCTGGTCACTGGGCAACCACTCGACAGCCGTCGGTCGAGAGAAACCAGCGACCGCCGCATCGCTGAATCCGGTCGGCACTGTGGCGGCGTGTGCAACCGGTGGGCCACCACCCAACGAGATGATTCCAGTGAGTGCAAGTGTGAGTGCAAACGCAATCCCGCGACGACGCATCCACGACCGTACCGCGGATGCCCGCCACGGCGCAGCGCGGCGCGTCTGGCGGGGCGGGAACCGGTGGTCCGGTCAGACGCCTTGGAGCTGCTGAGTCCGCTGGTGGTGGGCACCGTCGGGTGTGTGTAGGTAGGTGCCGTCTGGGCGCATGAACTGCCAGGTGCCTTCGGGTTGGCGTTGTGCGGTGTAGCGGTGTTTATGTTTGAACAGGTTGTGGTGTTGGCAGGCGATTGCTCCATTGGCGGCATCGGTGTATCCACCGTCACTGTGTGGTTGGATGTGATCGATTTGGGAGATGGCTGCTCGGATGGTGCATCCGAGCCAGATACATCTCGGTGAGATCGCTGTCAAGGCGTCTCGTAGGGGCCCGGTGAAGAGTCGTCGGAGGCGTCCGGCGTCGGTGACTACGCCGGCGGAGTTGATCACGATCCGTCGCACCTGGCCAATGATCGCTAAGGCGACTGCTTGGCGTGGGTCGACGGGGGCACCGTCGATCGTTTCGCAGCGCCGGTCGAGCACTGTGGCGGGGTCGATCACGACTGGTGTGCCGTCGATTTGTTGGCGTAGGTATTGTTCGAACGGGTCGTGGTCGATCGTCAGGTTGACGACCGGGTCAGCCAGTTTCCCGGTCCCGTTGGCGGTGGCTGCGGTCTCGAAGATTGCGACGAGAGCGTCGGCTCGGCGTTGTCGGGCGGTGCGTGGCATCAGCGTTGGCGATGCCAGGTCGCCGTGCTTCAGTTTGGTGGTTTCCCAGTCGGTCAGGAATTCTGCGTCACAGAACGCAGCGAAGATGTTTTGCATCGTGACGCCTTGGATCACACCGTGACTGGTTGACCACGAGTATTGGCCACCAGCTTCGGTGATTGTTGCGTTGCGATGTTCGTGTGTGAGTTCGTGTTGGCGGTGTGCGCCGTCGGCGTCGGCGAGTTGTTCCCAACGCTTCGTGACGGTCCGGAAGTCGGCGAACTCCAACGCTTTTGCAGCCTCCAGCAAGAGTTGTTCAGAGCCGGGGAGTTGATCGGCGCAGCGCGGGTTGGCATGCAACAACGCCAACTCGACGACTTGATCGACACCGACCGTCCCAGCAGACAGTTCGTCACCGACGACACTCAGGTCTCGCAGTGTGCGTGCGAGCTTGTGGCGCCGCGTCGATTCGGCAAGCGACGTGTTGGTGACAGCAGCGTTCCATGAACGAACGGTGCGGTGCCCGTCAGCGAGGTAGTGAGCGGTCCGATCACAACGATCAACGACAGACACGATCGCAGCCGTCAACTGGCGTCGGGCGACCTCCAACTCCCACAACATGCGATCCAACTCGACGCCATCCAACCCGGCAACATCATCCTCCGAAGGCAGACAGAGCATCACGGCCGTGTTCATGAGATAAACATATCATACATATGTCCGCAATCCAACATCAAAGGAGACAGCTTTGGAGAGATTCCTCGAGCACCACCTCGTGTGGTGCTGTAAAGCTGCTGAGAGCGCGCGCCGATAGGTCAGGCGGTTGGGCTCCAGCGGTCTGACCATTTGACGAGTTTGATCGTGATGATGAGGGCGATCGCGAGCGCGAGCTGGTCGAGGCGGTGGTGGATGAATCGGTCGGTGTTGCGGCGTAGTTGCCCGAAGTTCGACATCCACGAGTTGGTCCGTTCGACGGGCCAGCGCATGCCGAGCGACACCGGTTTCTTCACGGCGGGCTTGCCAGACTTGCGTGGTGGGCGTTTCTTCGCGGCGACGAGATCATCGAGGCCCAGTTCGGCGCACAAGGCCCGCACGATGCTGTTGTCGTAGCCGCGGTCCAGGTGCAATGTTTCGATGTCGGCGAGCAGACCGCGTGCATCGACCGCGTCCAGCGTGGCGGGGAACAACACACAGTCGTTGCGGTTGGCGCCGGCTTGTTCCCAGCCGATCGGGATCCCGTTGCGGTCGGTTGCGATCGACCACTTCCACCCGCATTTGCCCCGATCGACAGGGTTTGGGCCGGTTCCCTCACCACCGAAGGGTGCTTTGTGTTGCGAACCGTCGACAGCGACGTCGGATAGATCGAGTCCGACGATCCGGTCATATCCTTCGAGTGCTTCATCGACGAGACCGTCGAACACACCGGCCGCGTTCCATTCGTCGCGACGCCGGCGCAGTGTCGTTTCGGAGCCTTTCCCGAGCCTCCCAGCGACGTCCCACGAGCAGCCCGTCACCAGCCGGTGCAGGATCGCTTCAAAGATCTCGCGGTCGCTGCGGCGTGGCCGATGACAACCCAACGGATGCTCATCGACCAATTCGGGCAATCGTGGCTCGACCGCTGCCCAGATAATCGTGACAACACGCGGATGAAGTGCGAGCATGGGTGTGACCTCCACTTGGTCTGACGGATATGGATCGCACCCTGAATGGAAACAGGGCCAACCCTCCGACCAGTGGATGGTCAACCACAACGCCTATCGGCGCGCGCTCTTAACGTCGTGGAAAATTGTTCGGCGTTCCGCGTCGTCGTTGGCAAGGAGCCCAGCGACCCTGAATGCCAGGCGAAAGGTGATCTCGGTCTCGGTGCCCAGGACCGATTCGAGCGCCGTGATCAGATCGATCAGCTGCGAGTCGGCGAGTGACGGCCAGCGGTCGTAGCTTGATATGAACGAGCGCAGGGCAAGG
>JANOTN010000196.1:0-3437 GCA_031416375.1 Ilumatobacteraceae bacterium | reverse complement strand
CCCCGCACGACGCGTACCGAATGGGTTGCGTCGACGACCTCGGCGAGTGACAGGTCGGAGGGCACCAGGTATGCGAGTGACAGGAACTGTCCCTCTGGCGGCACGGGCAAGACTGGTGGCACCGGCAAGATCATAAAATGAGACTAGCGTACATATGTATGAGATGCAACCCCAGCGCAAAGAATTCTCACGAAAATCTTTTCCAACCTCGATTGCAAGCCGGATTGGGGCGGGGTGAGGTCAGACTCGGTGGCCGAGTGCTTGGAATCGGCGGACGCGGCTGCTCCGGTCAACCCGACCGCTGGAACCCGTGGGCTCCAGCTCGACCTGGAGCACCGTCATCTACCCGATCAGATCATGGGCCGATCAGATCATTGGCCGATCAGATCATTGGCGAGGCCGCAGAAGTCGAGGTAGAACCCCGGATGCGACCCGTTGTTGGCGAGGAGTTCAAAACTCCCATCGATAGAGATGTCGTTGTCGAGGTTGTCATCGCCCAACGTGTCGACCGAAAAGCGGTATCGAAGGTGGCCGTGATCGTTCACCACGAGGTTGCCGTTCATGTCATCGATCTGAAACGGTCGACCGACCTCGATCGCTTCGAACCCGTACAGGTCCCGGGATCAAGATCTGTGTCCAGACAACTGTCGAACAAATCGGAGGTTTGAACATGTGACCATGAAGCGTTGTGCGGTCTAGGCCGAACCGGAGGGCAGTTACACGAGATCTTCGATGTCTCCCATCAGCGACAGCAGGCCGACAACGGCGACACCCAGCCACAGGGCACGGACAACGACCGTCTGGACCCGACCCTGCATGACGTGACGGGCATCCGTGTTGTCACGCACGAGTGCCCAGAGGGTGTAGATCGCAGTCGCAAAGACCAGGAAGAAAAGTGTGAATGGAAACGCCGCCACAAGCAGAATCGGTAACACCCAATCGCGCTTGCGGACCGGCACAGCGGTAAGCCTCGCCGCAACCCGATCGACCACGGGGCCAATCAGCAGCCCGAACAGCGCCGGGAGCGCCACGAACAGGGAGATCGCAAACCACTTTGGCTTGAGCACCGTGAAGTCGATACCGTCAGCGTGCACCAGCATCGAACCGACAACGGCACCCGCACCCAACGCCAGCGTCATGCGCCGAAACCACATCGGGCCGATCAATCGAGGCGAAACGCACTGGTATGCCGCTACGCCGATGATTCCGACAGCGGCACCGATCATCAGCAGGTTGTACGTGCCGACGAAGGTGACTTCGCCGATCGTGAAGTCATCGTCGCTCTGAACCCCAATCACCGAGTCGGGTGAGGTCATCCGCAACACCAGCATCGCCAAACGACTTCCGAATCCTGCCACGACTACACCAAACGGAATTCCTGCAACAACGAGCAACCGAAGTTGTGCGAGCACTGTGCTCCGCAGACGAGGTGTTTCTGTGTCACTCACTCGAGCCTCGGTGACTGTGCAAATCGGCCCATAGCGCGATGGCGGCGAGCACGGGAACCGATACCAACGAACCAACGAGGCCAACCTTGTCGGCTGTGCCGAGCCCGTCGAGATGACCAATGTGATACACCAGATGGAGAACGCCTTGCAGCAGCCAAGCCACGGCGACACCCAACACGGCTTCGCGTTTCCAGGCCGCCCAGACGGTGACAATGATCAGCGCCAGAAACAGAACGCCGACGTCACGCACGAGGTGCTCGTCGTACGCAGCGCCCTCCGCGGCAATCCAACCGCGTCCGAACGGGAAGTCGTCGAACCACGACTTGGGAGTGAACGCTGCCTGAAGCGCGGTGGGCAACATGAACGCCGCGATCAACGCTAGCGCCCATCGTGCAATCCGATCGCCATTCATGGGATCGCCTTTCGTTGTGTCCGGAGACGAGTCGCAGGGTCGCGACTCGTCACTATCAACACCGCGATTGACACAATCGCGATTGCAGCCCATCGCTCGTGCGCCTCGGCCCATCCATGGCCAGGCACCGGCCACAGCCACAGCGCCAAGCGGGCACCACTGATCGTGATCAGCGCGGCGATGATTACACCGAGGCCGGCCCGCATCCCACTACCCCGCCAACTCGAACAATTCATGAGAATCGCCGCCAGCAGCCAACCAAAGGCCATCAGAGCAACGAGTTCGATCAGCAATCCACCAACTGGGAGTGACGGATCGCCACTCGGTGCGTTGATCACGGCGGCCGCTCCGATCGCGACAATCAGCCAGGACGAGACCGTGACGAGCCCAGTCAACAACACGGCCAACAAGCGTCGACGGAGACGCCCGAACGGTGTGGCCGCAGTCATCAGTTCGTTTCCGTCCTCTAAACAGCTTGCCGCTCCGGCCGCCATCAACACCGACATCAGCCGAGTGACCTGCAACAGATCATCCGCCGACTCTGCCTGGAGCGCTCTTGCCCACATCGCAGCAGCACACACCACCGTTGTGATCCCGATCGTCAGCCACGGCACGCGGCGACCGGCCGGTCCGATCACCAGACCACGACAATCAATCACCATCACCGCGTCGCAACCTGGTCGACGATGGGAACGTAATCCTTCGCCACGGCGATCTGAGTGATCGCAAGCGCCACCACGAGGGCCGCCGCAGCGCCGAACACCGTCCAAGTCTTGCCGTCACGTCGATGGCGCAGAACCGCAATCGTGACCAACCACACGCAGAGCGCCACCAGATAGGCGAGGTGCCACCACGGGGTGACCTGGTCGAACCCGCCGACCTGGAGATCGCACACGCCATCGAGTGGCCCGCAGCCCGTCCATCCGTCGTGCACGACGCCGGGTGCCAGCGGCCATAACCACGTCAACGGATTGTCGGTCTCGACGGCGAACCAGATTCCGAAGATGATTATTTGGAGCACCGTCAGCACGAAGAGCGGCACAATGATGAGCCAACCGGGGATCCATCGCGCCAACGCCACAACGAACGCACACACGACGACGACGGCGATCGGCCCTTGGAGCAGTTGGGAGATATTTACTTGCGGCACCGTTGGTGACCCCTTGACGCTGGCATCCCACGGTTGACCGTTGGGCTTGAGGCCCCGCATGGCGACGATCGCCATCGTCACCACCGCCGCAGCAGCCCCGCCCGTCAGCGTCGATAGTCCGTGACCGATCGATCGCCGGTCAGCGCCGACCGGGAGCACGTCGAGCAGTTCATCGGTGTGATACGAGCGTGACCTGATGACCGCCAGCATCGTGTGGGCGATCGCCACGAAACCGAGGACGGCGAGCGCGTACCCGACCGACAGGACGTAGCGATCCTGATCAGGGTTTCCCGAATCCACATACGTTCCGACCCACACGGCAGCAACAACGCCGGTGATCCATAGCAGCGGGTTTCGGACGAGGCGTTTGCCCTCGACGTAGCCCAACTGCAGTTCGGGACGCCACGACGCTCCCATCACCCGACAA
>JANOTN010000195.1:0-3928 GCA_031416375.1 Ilumatobacteraceae bacterium | reverse complement strand
CACAGCGTGATAGCAACCACCGAGACACAGGACCAGGCCGACGCGCTTGCGGCTGAGTGCCCGGAGCTGACGACAATCAAACTCGACGTCACCTCCAGCGACGACATCGCCCAGGTGCCAGGCTTGAACGTCGACGTGCTGATCAACAACGCCGGGCTCGGCGTGATGGGTCCGATGGCAAGTGTCCCGATGGAGCGAGTGCGCGCCGCATTCGACGTCAATGTGTTCGGCATGGTCGAGATGTCGCAAGCCGTGATTCCTGGAATGAAGGCGCGCGGATGGGGACGAATCATCAACGTGTCGTCTGTCGCAGGAGTCTTCGCGTCGCCGCTCGGTTCTCCGTACAGCATGACCAAGCATGCCGTCGAGGCATTCACGAAGAGTCTTCGCGCCGAGATGGCACCGCATGGCATCGACGTCACCAAGGTCAATCCCGGCCCGTACAACACAGGGTTCAACGATCGGATGGTCGACGGCATCCCGAGTTACATCGAGGCAGGCGACGAGTCAGCGCAACAGACGTCCGGCATGCTGCGCGAGGTGGTCCTGCCAAACCAGCTCGACCCGATGGACGTGGTGATCGCGTTAGCCGATCTCGCCGAGGCCGAGGAGACCCCAATGGAGACGATGCTGCCCGAAGGCGTCCTCGAAGCGATCCAGGCAATGCTCAACAGCTAACCACAACCTCTCCGCCCAGATCAGGACGAGTTCGATGAGCACACATCACGGCCACCACGACCACATCCTCGATCCGCCGCGGCTCGAGGAGGTTGCCGACCACGTCTTCGCCTATGTTCAGCCCGACGGAACGTGGTGGATCAACAACACCGGTTTCATCGTCGGCGGCGACGGTGTCGTCGCGATCGACACCTGCGCAACCGAGGCACGTACTCGTCGGTTCCTCGAACACATGGGATCGGTCACCGAGGAACCGCTGCGGCTGCTGGTCAACACTCACCACCACGGTGATCACACGCACGGCAACTACCTCACCTACCCGGCGGTGATCGTCGGTCACGATCGTTGTCGAGAGGCGATGATCGCTTCGGGTATCCACCGCTACGAGGGCATCTTCGGGGACCCGGAGCCTGACTGGGGCGACCTCGAGCTGGCACCGCCGATGCTGACGTTCTCGGATCAACTGCACGTCCACACGGGCGAGATCGGGATTGAACTTACCTACATCGGGATGCCCGCACATACCAACAACGACATCGTCGCCTGGCTGCCCGAGCAGCGCACGATTTTCACCGGGGATCTCGTCTTCAACGGAGGCACGCCCTTCGTGCTGATGGGGTCGGTCACCGGGGCACTCGAGGCGATCACACGCCTTCGCAGGTTCGACGCTGAGGTGATCGTGCCCGGCCATGGCCCGGTGTGTGACACCTCTGTCCTCGACCGCCTCGTTTCCTACTACGAGTTCGTCCAGCGGGTCGCCGCCGACGCTTACAGCTCGGGGGTGACGCCTCTTGAGGCGGCACTTGCGACCGACCTTCGAGAGTTCGCCGAACTCACCGATGCTGAACGTATCGTCGGCAACTTGCATCGAGCCATGTTTGAGATCCGCGGAGCCGAACCTGGCGCACCAATGGATCTGGGAGCTGCGATTGGCGACATGATTACCTACAACGGAGGCCGCCCGCTTCGCTGCCTGGCCTGATCCCCAATGTTCCCCTATCAGCGGCTATTGGTCCGCCGCGGTGGTCGGCGCGGATGGACTCGACGAGATTGTCCACAGCCGTGAGGAACGCAAGTCCCAGGCCGCGTCGGTGGAGATCCGGTCGATGCCGCAACTCGACGGCATCCAGCTCGACGCTGTGCTCGCGAGTACGGGGCAAGCCGTCACCACTCGACAGCCCACATTGGCGTTCCACCCGGCATCAAACAGTGCAAAGTGCCGTGATCGGGGCAATGGCGTTCAGAGGACCTTCGTTTCGACTTATTCGTTGATCCGGGCCAGGCGGATGATGGGGATCTGGCGATGCTCCGCCGCCCGGTCCTGGTAGCCGTACAGACCAGTGATGACCTCGCTCATCATGTCGAACAGGCGGTTGCGGTCCTGGCTATTCGGCACCAGCTCGGCCCGGGCCTGGTAGGTCTCGCCGAGGTACTCCACCGTCAGTTCCGGATCGGCTTGAAGGTTGCGGTACCACTGCGGGTGCTTGCGCATCCCACCCATCGAGCCGGCCACCACCAGCACGCCGTCCTCGTCACGAACGCACACCGGGGTAGTGTGCAGGTTGCCCGTTTTGGCCCCCGTCGTCGTGATCACCCCGAGGGGCATGCCACCATCCGGCGGTCGGCCGCCATTGGTGCGGTAATCGGCGATGATCTGCTCGTTCCGCTCGCGCATATCGACGCGAGACGGGAGTGGGCTGTCGGCCATCGCGGCAATGTATCGACCTTACGGTCTGCGCTGCATCACCGAAGGCCATCTCAGCGAGGAGCAACCATCATGAGCACCACCAACTGGACCGACGCCAAAGCACGCCGCGCCGACAGCGACGAACGACGCCACGGCTACGAACACGCCGGATGCGCGATCCGCCTCGCCTCGGGGAAACCACTTTGCGATCGCGAATACCAGACCGCCGACGCGAGCGATGTCTGTAAGCCGTGACGGTCAGCACTCGTCGCAGCCGAGGTCGATCCGTCCCGTCAGATCCTGAGTTTGCGAGCCGAGGACTTGGGTGATGCCGATGTCGCCGTAGGCGAGATTGCCCAACCGTGTGAGGGTGACGTCGGAAGTCGGCGGCAGGTACAGCACCGAGATCCCGTTCCAACCGCCGAGCTTGTACTCGAAGCGGAGGGTGATGAGATCGGTTGTCATCGTCCCGGTGATGCCGAGGCGCGTGAACTGTCCTTGCGATTGTGGAGGATCCGTGCACGTTTGGGGTCCGGGCGTTCCTTCGGCATAGCCGTAGATCTCTCCCGATGACGGCGCGAAAACCACTACTCGGAACTCCCATGGGGTCGTGCATCGGTAGCCTCCGATAGAGGTCTCCTGCGATAAGCCCCCGATCACGTCCATGTAACCGGTCCACAGGCCGACGGTCGGGTAGGTCGCCTGCAGCGTCGTGTCGTTTCCTTGATAGTCGCGGACGGTCGCGACGAGCTTGACAAGTTCGGGCGGGTCGGCGGGTACGAGGTACTCGAAGCGGACGACGCGCCGCAGACGGTCCTTGTCGCACGCGACGGGACCCTCGAACACCTCCCTGCCGACCTCTTGGCCGGTGTCCCTGGTGAGCACGACCGACGCGATTCCCGTAGCGACCGAGTCGATCGATGAGCGGTCGTCGGCAGTGATTTCGATCGCGATGCGATCGCCCTCGCTGACCTGACCGCCGGGGCTCGGTTCGCTGTCGAGGAACCCGAACGGCGCGTGCGTGTCGGGTTCGGGTGCCGGTCCTTGCTTTCTGAACAGCTTGCCCTCGTCCGGGCCGGAGATGACGGTGACTGCGTACGAGACCGGCTCGGTCTCCAGATCTGAACCACCGAGATCGCAGGGGTCCGCCCGAACCGGTTTGATGAAGTCACCCCGCGCCTGGCCGAGACCGAACGGAGAGTTGCCGCCGACCCACGCCGTGACCTCGAGCAGGTTGTCGTTGTCGCCAACAGCGTCGCCGCACCCGGTCGCCCCCGTCATCGCCAGCAGAGAACTGATCTGAACCCACGGCTGACAGAACGCTCCGGGCGCGTTTTCACTCGGTGCGGGGACGGTGCCGCTCGGGCCGCTCGCAGGGGGAGCTGGTTCCGCAGGTTGCTGCTGTCGGGCGAACCCCGAACGGACCTCGGGGAACGTGATCGGGGTCGCTCGCACCGCGAACAGCGCGTCTGTCGTCGACCCACCAACCGACACGCTGGCGCGATAGCGGCCAGCGGCAAGCGGGCCCGTCGCGATTCCGTGCGAGAACGCGACGTCGCCACC
>JANOTN010000194.1:0-6788 GCA_031416375.1 Ilumatobacteraceae bacterium | reverse complement strand
CTGGCTCGGGGCATACACGGTGAATCGAGCGCCGTCACGCAGGATCGGCGTAAAAAACGGCAAACCCTGCACGTGATCCCAATGCAGATGGCTGAGCAGGCAGGAACCCCGAAATGGTGTATCGCAGGGCCACGCGTTGCCAAAGTAACGCAAGCCTGTTCCGAGATCGAACAAGATCGGATCGTGATCGGGAACATCAATCGACACACATGACGTGTTGCCTCCGTAGCGCGCGATTTCGTCGCCGTCACACGGCGTCGACCCACGTACTCCGTGGAACGTGACCTGCATTCGTTTTGCCCCGATGCGTGTCACGCTACCGGCCCAGCGGTTGCGGGTCGAGAGTCAAGGTCAAGACGTTTGTCACAGGTTCAACGTTCGAGGACCCGGATCGCTTCTGGTTGGCGCATCGGTGCTCATCGGGCGCGTTTCTATCGCGTCCATCGCGCTGACCCTCAGCCGAGATCTTCGACAGCGGCGCGCAGATGTTGGTGGACGAAGTACACGCCTCGCTCTTCGACCGTGGCGAGCACGCCGTCGGCATTCAAACCGGCGTTATGTGAGCGCTGCACGCTCAGACAGATGTCGATATCTTGTTGGTGCACGAGACGATGAGCGTCAAGGTTGGCCGCCAGCGCCGCTGGCGATGTGCCAGGTCGGGCATACAGGCGGCGTTCGACCCGAGTGGTGCGAGCATCGATCGGTTCCATCCACATCGCCAGCAACGCATCCGGAAACACGTTGATCATCACGTTCGGCCAGATCGTGAGGTACGAACCCCCGTCGTATGGACGATTCGTAGTCGCCGAAAAAATCTGCTCCCACCCCGGTTCGCCCGGAAGCAGCGTCGCTCTGATCTGTTGGTCACCGTCGTCGGTCGGTCGTAGGTGCCGATCCCAGGCGTACAACACGAGCCCGTCACTCACCATTGGATAGTCCTGATTGGAGGACGTATCAATTTCGGGATGGATGAATGGCGTGTGGTAGTTCTCGGAATAGTTCTCGAGCAGGGCCTTCCAGTTGAAGGGCCGTTCGTGCGATTCGGACAACGCCAGTTCCATTGCTTCGATCGGGCACGCGCTCACCGCTTCTGCGAGCGGACCGAGCACGAACGCAGCGTTCGGATCGCCAACGTTGACGAACACCAGTCGGCGCCACGTCGCCACAGCAACAGGTTTCAGTGAATGGTCATCGATGTCGAACGCGTCGGGATTGCCGACCCCCTGTGCCTTCGCGAGCGAACCATCGAGACGGTAGATCCAGGCGTGATAGGGGCACCGCAGGAGTGATCCAGAACCGTTCTGACCTTGCTCACAAAGCGGAGCGGCGCGGTGCCGACAGGCGTTGAGAAAGCCACGCAGTTCGCCGTCCTTATCACGAACCAGGAGCACGGGTACCCCGCCGACGATGCGAGCCGACCAACCCCCGCTGACCGGGAGTTCATCGACGACACCGGCGCAAATCCACCCGTTGCGGAATACCCGCTCTCGTTCGAGTTCGAAGAATGTCTGATCTGCGTACCACCCGGCGGGGAGCGTTCGCGCTTGTCGGATACCTGGCGGGTCTGGGATCTCGCGTAAAACGACTTCGGTCACGTGAGACTTCCTACCGCAAACTCCTCCGAACGCATGTCGTCAACACGAGCGAGCGCTTGCCCAAGCAGGTGCATGTTGCCAACCAGCCGCTCGCCGTCAGCGGAAGTGTGGGCGACCGAGAGCGTCCACGATTCGGCTTTACCCCACGGCGCCAGGAACACCCCGTTGTTGTGCTGCACGAGGTAGTGAACGTGGCTGATCCCGGTGTCGATCGCCAGGAACTCGCGATAGTTGGTGGCGGGCCTGTCGTGCAGCACGACGGACCCCTTGAAACCCATCACATAGCCATACGTGGCGATCCCGTACTCGGCAAGTACCGCCTGACCGGCGTCGAACATCTCGCGCCCGAGCGCCTCGGCTGTGCGGTAGGTGTCGGGGGTCAGCACTTCGGTCAGCACCGCTCGGGCGGCCGCCATCGTGAGCGGGTTGCCGTTGAACGTTCCGACCTGGTCGTAGCGACCGTCGGTGATTGCATCCATGACCTCGGCCGAACCGCCGATCGCACCACACGGGAGCCCACCCCCGAGTGCCTTGGCGAGGCAGATGATGTCGGGCGTGACGCCGAACAGTTCGGTCGCCCCACCCGAGGCGATCACGAGCCCGGTCTTGACTTCGTCGAAGGCGAGCAACGCTCCGTAGCGGCGGGTTATCTCGCGCAGGCCCTCCAAATAGCCCGGCTGGGGAGGGATGATCCCGGCGTTCATCATCATTGGTTCGAGGATCATGCCGGCGATCTGGCCGACGTTGGCAGCGAACACTCGCTCAACTGCGGCGAGATCGTTGAACGGCACGATCCGCACCAAATCCCCGAAGACATCGGGTATTCCCGATCCGGTTGTGCGCCACGGGTTCTCAACCGGGCCGAGTTGATCGGCGTTGCGCCACAGCGACACGTTGAGTAGATCGTGGTGCCCGTGGTACGAACCTTCGACCTTGACGATGAGGTCGCGCCCGGTGATCGCCCGCATGAGATGAACGGCGTCCATTGTGGCTTCGGTACCGGAGTTACAGAACCGCCACAACGGGAGCCCGAATCGTTCGCGGAGGGCTTCGGCGACCACGATCGAATCGGGTGTCGGCTGGGCGAAGTGAGTGCCCAGAGTGACCCGGCGCTGGACGGCCTCGACCACCAGGGGGTTGGCGTGACCGACGACATTGACCCCATAACCGGCGTGATAATCGACGTACTCGTTGCCATCGACATCCCACACGTGGCTGCCGTGACCTCGATCGATCCACACCGGAATCGGGCGGGTACTCGACCAACTCGAGGTCACACCTCCGGGCATCGAGTCGCAGGCTGCGGCCCACGTCGACGCGGACTTCGGGTTGCGAACCAGGAACTCCTGTTCCTGTTCGGCGATCAGTTGATCGAGGTTTGTCAGGTTTGTCGAGTTGCTCATGTTCGTCACTTAGCTCTTCCGGGAGGCCCGTCTGTGGTTAATGTTTTCCGTTAACTGACCCGTCAGTCAGGGTAGCACGCCGGAGCATCGTCGCTTCCGCTCCTGCCGAACATGTCGCCGGCCGCGGCGGCGTTGTTTCGAGCGCCGTTGCATCACCGGCGCTATCGTCCGCACCCGTGCTCGCCGCCTTGAACTCCACCACCTACAACGTCTTCGCACTGCTGCACCTCCTCGCTGCGATCGTCGCCTTCGGGCCGCTGTTCTTGTACCCCCGGATGCAGCGCGACGGCGAGACCACCGCCGTTGCCGCACTGCACATGAAGCTCGTCTTCCCAGCGCTCACACTGCTCTGGGTTTTCGGCATGGGGATGGCCGGCATCGGCAAGTACGACCTCGCTGAAACACGCTGGATCACTGCCTCGATCCTCGTCTGGCTGGCGACGATGCTGATCAGTTGGTTCCTCATCCGCCCGTCGATCAAGGACAACACTGATGCGGCTCGTTCAAAGATGGCCGCCGGTGTCGGTTCGACACACCTGCTTCTCGCGATCGCCCTGTACCTGATGGTGTTCCAGCCGGGTGGCTCCACGTTCAAGTGACGCTCGCAACTGATACGTACTTGCGGTATTCGGCCTCACGTCGCCTGCCGGTTCAGCCGTGGTGCTCGATCAGCTGACACGGCTCGACCCGCTGATGCGGTCCAACCAGCGAACTCGCATCAATCAGCAGGCAGGTGCCCTCGGGGCCATAGCGCCGATCGCTTCGGACCTTGGTCTGACAGCAGACACGGTGAAGGACTACCTCGGATTGTTCGAATCGATCTACTTCCACCACACAATCCCGGCGTGGACGCGCGGAGCGGTTGGCAGGGTCGTCCACCGCCCGAAGTTGCATGTTGTCGACTCAGGTATCGCGTGTCACCTCCACGGCGTCGGCGTCGATCAACTCGCCCAACCTGGATCAACCGAAATCGGGGCGATCATGGAGTCGTTCGTCGCTGGCGAGATTCAGCGTCAGCAGCATGCCGATCTCTGCGCTCTGGTCCAGCTGATCAATCGCTCAGTCAGCCACCCAATCGACTCCCTTGCCGCTGATTCAGCTAGGATCACAGTTCTGCGCTTGTAGCTCAATGGATAGAGCATCTGCCTTCGGAGCAGACGGTTGGGAGTTCAAGTCTCTCCGGGCGCACTCGAAAATCTGGTACTTGACCAGCAGTGATATGATTCGAAGGCCTCTCGTAACGAGAGGCCTTCGGCCAGTTTTCGGCCCATGTATCAGCGATGTATCGAGAAGTATCAGGAGGTCAGCGTGGCCTGGAAACCGACTGGGCGCCCTGTGGTGCGCCAGCAACGCGATCGCTGGGTGGTGCGAATCGACGGTATCGACACAGCCTCGGGCATGGTGCGTCCCCGCCAACTCGGCACGTTTCGCTCGAAGCGCGCCGCCCAGCAAGCAGCGACCGATCATGCGGCCGCCGGCGAGGTCGGCTCCGATCGGTCGACTGTCGGCTATGTCGTCACCCAATGGGCGGCGTCACGCACTGATGTTGGCAGCAAGGCGCGTTCGCAGTACGAGTGGGCGGCCCGACACATCAGCGAGGGGATCGGCTCGGTGCGTCTCGACCGTCTCGACCGAACCGACATCGCTCGATGGCTCGAGGGGCTGGCGCAAGGCGGCAATCTGTCGCGTCGCAGCATCAGCATCTTTCGAACCGTCCTACGCGCCGCCTTGGCTGACGCCGTCGAGGCCGGCGATCTTCGGCGCAGCCCGGCAAGCCGTGTCCCGATGCCGAGGAATGTGGTCAAAGTCCGTGCCGAACGCGAGGTCGATGCGTGGGACGAGACCGACCTGCGACGATTCCTAGCCACAACGGAAAGTCATCGCTGGGGAGCGCCGCTGCGCCTCGCCGCGTTGTACGGACTGCGTCGTAGCGAACTGTTGGGGTTGCCTTGGTCAACAGTCGATTTGAACGCCGGCACAGTCCGGATCGAGCAGGCGCTGATCGAAGTGTCGGGTAAGCCGGAATGGAGCCCCGGCAAGAACGAACGGTCGCGACGGACGATCCCGATCGACCCGGCGACGGCCAAAGCGCTAGCTGCTCATCGTCGCTTCCAGATCGAGGAGCGCGTTGCCGCAGGGCCGTCATGGATCGACATGGGACTCGTCGTCACGACCAAGACCGGCAATCGTGTCTCGCCGAGCAACTTCGACCAGACCCTGGCGCGTCTCGTCAAGCAGGCCGGAGTGCCGAGGCTCACCTCGCACGGCCTGCGCCACACCGCAGCCACCCACATGGTGCGCCACGCAGCAGACATGGGCGAGATGCGTGCAGCCGCCGACCTGCTCGGGCACAGCCCCGACATGTTGATGAAGGTCTACGCCCACGCCCTTCCCGAATCAGTACGAACCGTCACCGACAAGATCGGTCAAAGAGCCTCCGCGTCGGGGCCGACCCGACAGTGAGCTGAGCCTTCAGCGACGAGTCGGAGCGCGGTAATCTGATGCTGTTCGGGCTGATGACAGCGAGTACGGCCGAGGTGATTCGGGCCCGTCGAGAACTGCGCGCACTTCTGATGCCTGGCCAACGCCGAGTCCACACCGCCAAAGAGTCGCCGCGTCGCAGACGCCAGTTACTCGACGTGGTCGGAGGGCTCGACGTCGCCACGGTTGTGTTTCGGCTTCGACGCTCGGCTGGTATGCACCGAATTGACTCGCGAGCGCTGACACTGGAGTCGGCGTGTGCGGCGTTGAAACCAAACGCGGTCACCAACTGGGTGCTCGACGACCAGGAGCCAGTGCAAGCCGCCCGTGACCGCCGAACCATAGACCGCGCGATCGGTGCCGATGCAGACCTGTCATACGATCATCGACCGAGTCATGACGAGCCGATGCTGTGGGCGGTCGACGCAATTGTTTGGGCCGTCGGTGCAGGTGGGCCGATGTTCGACCGCATTCGTCCCGGCGTGGAGTTGGTCGATCTGCGCCCGTAACGCGCAACACCCGGCTACCCACCGTCCGGAGGGCTCACCGGGTGCACTTCCCGCAGCTACTGCCACGAGCAACATCAATAATGCGCCATCTGGCACCAGATTGCAACCCGATCAACGCATGAGCCCCGGCTCCCGCAATCATCCTGACGGATGTCGCCGACTCCTCCGGGGCCCTACTTCCGCTCCTCCATGCCGGAGCGACAATCGAGTATCTCACCGCGGCTCGAGGTCTGCAAATGAGTTTTCGTCGCAAACCCGCTTGGCAGTAGGTGTGAAATCCGTCACACCTCCGGTGGTGGTTTGTGTTCGCCTGTGTGCGTGGGTGTCGGCTGGTGTTCAGGAGTGCCATCTGGTCCGGAAGCCGTTGTGGTGCTTGGGTTGTGTGGGGGTTGCGTTGGGAATGACATCGGTGTAATCAGGACAGTCTGATGCGTGCCGGAGTGGTTCTTGACGGTCGGCTGGAGGATCTTCCAGCGATGTTGACGGTCGAGGAAGCAGCGCGTGTACTCCGGATCGGGCCGCCGGATCGAGGTCGAGCGCTATGAGCGCTATGAGCGCCGAGGATCGCGCATAATGCCAGATCGCGAGCAGGGCAGGGGTCCTCAACGATGGGGCGAGGGTCCGGCGGTTCCGAGCGCTCGGTACGTGCCGTAGTGCGAGGCCGCCGGCGGCCGCTTGGCTGAGCTGAGTCAGAGCACCACTCAGCGGCGCTGCTCGTACAACGGGCGTTGGAACGGCCACGCCTCGGCCAACCACGACGACACCGTCTCCCACAGCACCACGTCGAGCTCGGCGCTGCT
>JANOTN010000193.1:0-3676 GCA_031416375.1 Ilumatobacteraceae bacterium | reverse complement strand
GGTGTTGTCGACGTCACACGAGCCGGCCTACAGCGAGGACGGGATGCCGAAGGATCGCTACCGGCTGTATCACGTCGAGAAAGCCAGGGGCGGCGTCGCCCTCACGATGACCGCGGGTACTGCGATCGTGTCGCCAGACAGTCCGCCGGCGTTCGGCAACCTGCACGCCTACGACGATGCGATCGTCCCATGGATCACGGCGATGACCAACAGCATTCACGAACACGGCGCAGCGGCGATGATCCAGATCAGCCATCTTGGGCGTCGAACCGGCTGGGGCCAGGACGACTGGCTGCCTGTCGTTGCACCATCGGCATTGCGGGAACCGGCACATCGCTCGCACCCAAAGGTCGCAGAGACGTGGGACATCGATCGCATCGTCGGTCACTACGCCGACGCCGCCGATCGGATGAAGACGGGTGGGATGGACGGCATCGAGATCGAGGCCTATGGACACCTTGTCGATCAGTTCTGGTCGCCTGCCACCAACAAGCGCGCCGACGAATACGGTGGCTCGTTCGACAACCGGCTGCGGTTCGCGTTACAAGTCCTGCGGGCGATCCGCAAGCGCGTCGGCAAGCAGTTCATCGTCGGCATCCGGATGGCTGTCGACGAACGACGCGAGGACGGCATCGACGCTCCCGTCGGCCTGGAAATCCTTCGCCGACTCACCGAGGAGTCGTTGATCGACTTCGTCAACGTGATCCGCGGCAACATTGTCAACGACGCCGCGCTCACCGAGGTGATTCCGATCCACGGCATGCCGTCGGCACCGCACCTCGACTTCGCCGGGATGGTCCGCGCCGAGACCGGGATGGCCGTGTTCCACGCCTCCAAAATCGACGACATCGCCACCGCTCGGCACGCGATTCGTGAGGGTCTGGTCGACATGGTCGGGATGACCCGCGCCCAGATCGCCGATCCGCACCTCGTGCGCAAGATCCAACTTGGCGTTGAGCACACAATTCGACCATGCGTGGGTGCCACCTACTGCCTCGACCGGATCTATCAGGCAGGCGAAGCGCTCTGCATCCACAATGCTGCCACTGGACGCGAACAAACGATGCCTCACGACATTGCTCCGGCAGCGAGCCGGCGACGCGTCCTCGTAGTCGGCGGTGGGCCTGGCGGACTCGAAGCCGCTCGCGTGTGCGGCGAACGCGGCCACCACGTCACACTGTTCGAGGCGACGCCGCGAACCGGCGGCCAGATCCGACTCGCCGCTCGCAATCCGCGTCGCAAAGATCTGATCGGCATCGTCGAGTGGCGCGACTCCGAACTCGCCCGGCTTGGTGTCGACGTGCGACTCGACACCTGGGCCGGTGCCGACATGATCACGTCGCTCAAACCCGACGTCGTGATCGTCGCCACAGGCGGCCTCCCGCAACTGCCCGATCTCGAAACCGGAAGCGAGTTGGTGGTTGGCGCGTGGGACGTCGTCGGTGGCGATGCTCGGTTGTCGGGCGACGTGCTGTTGTACGACGACGACGGGACGCACTCGGCAATGACGACCGCCGAGATCCTGGTTCGCTCCGGCGTCAATCTCGAGATCGTCACACCGGAACGAACCGTCGGTGTCGATGTCGGTGGCCTCAACCTCGTTCCCTACGCGAGGGCATTCAACGAGACCGACACCCGGATCACACTCAATCAGCGGGTGCGGAGCGTGCGACGAGAGGGCGACAAGCTGGTCGTCGAGATCGGTAGCGATCACTCCCCCATCCGCCACACGAGAATCGTCGATGCGGTCGTCACAGACCACGGCGTGCTCTCCAACGACGACCTCTACCACCAACTCATCGACGGTTCGTCGAATCGCGGCGAAGTCGACTACGACGCCTTGATCAGCGGACGGCCGCAGTCGGCCCTTGTCGGCGGTTACCAGTTGTTCCGGATCGGGGACGCCGTAGCCGGCCGCAACATCCACGCCGCGATATACGACGCCCTCCGCCTATGCAAGGACCTGTAGGTACGACACGCTCGCTCGTGGGACTTCCGGCCCCGGTCGGTTCGGGCCATCGCAGCCGGTGGACAAAATCGGTTCCTGAGCGTAACCTCGACCTCATGACGACGACCCGACCATCGCCCGAGGAGGTCCGGGCAGCGACGGCCGAGACCGCTCGTGCGATGACACCGCAAAGGGTGCCAGTCAACGCCTATGAATCCCCTGCCGCGTTCGTCATCGTCGCGCCGTTCCCGGCCGTAACCGAGAACGACGTGACGGTGGAGCTCACCGCGCATGGCGTCCGATTCTGGGCCGAACTTCGCAGCGCCGGACCGCGCGAGTACGCGATTCACGAGTGGGAGTACGGCGGCTACGAGCGGTCAGTTGAGACGCCGGACGGTTTCGGCTCGGGCGTCGAAGCCTCGCTCGCCAACGGACAGCTCGTCGTGCGGGTACTAAGGGGCGACTTCACCGTCAATCAGCGAATCCACCCGACCTCGAACTGAACAGCCGCCCCGCCACGGCCCGAGTCATGATCGCGGTGGCGTAGGGTGCGCCAATGAGTGGTGTGTCACTGGCGATGAAGGCGATCGACGCTGCCAACAGTGACGACCCGAGCCTCTGGAATGGCGAGCCGTTGGCCATGGCCCAGGGCAAACTGGCGCACGATTGGGTAGTCAGTCTCGATCCCGGGGCGTCCGACGCTCTGCGGTTGGCGGCGCGGGCCCACCATCTCCGGCGTTGGGTGATTCCGAGGGTGAGCTACCCCGATGGTCGAGCTGGTTACCTGCGTTGGCGACGCGATCAGAAGGCCCGTCATGCCGTTGAGCTGAGAGAGATTCTCGAGCAGGCCGAAGTGGACCCTGCGATCGTCGACCGGTCGGCGGCAATCGTCGCCAAGATCGGACTGGGCACCGACGCCGAGGTCCAGGTGTTCGAGGACGCGGTGTGCCTCACGTTCGTGCAGACGCAGCTTGGCTCGACGGCGGAACGACTCGACGCCGAGCGCATGGTTATTGTGGTGGCCAAGACCCTCGCCAAGATGAGTGACGACGCCCGGGCGGCGGCGCTCACCATCGAACTCGACGAACGCGGCGCGGCGCTCGTGGCTCGGGCGCTTGAACTGCACGCCGCCGGCTGACGGAAAGCTGTTCGGACGCTCCTGGTTGGGTATGTCACACGCGGACGCCGGTACACAGATAGTCGGCTACAGATTGACTCTGATCCGGCGATCGGCGCATCTGTGGAAATGCCCTATAGCGCGCCGACACCGGGAGCCGACGGCCGTGCTCCAAGTTCCCCCTCACGGAGTAGTCGCTTGCTCGACGTGCGAACTGAGAACTTCGACGACATCTGCGTCACTGACCGCGTCGGGACCTTTGCCTCTCACGTTCGACATCTTGGGCGTACAGACTCCGATCATGAGAGCGCTTCGGCATTGCCGAAACCTGCATTGATGGCTGGGAGCAGACCCCCTGACCCCATGTTGCGCGGACTCACCAACGCGCAGGCGATCGATCGGCTCCAGCGAGACGGGCCCAACGTGCTGCCGGCTCGCCGCAGGACGGGCACGTTCAAACAGATCGCCGTGCAGTTCACACACTTCTTCGCGTTGATGTTGTGGGTCGCAGGTGCCCTGGCGATTGTGGCCGGAATGCCACAGCTCGGGATCGCGATCTTCATCGTCGTTGTCGTCAACGGCGTGTTCGCCTGGGCACAACAGGCCCGCGC
>JANOTN010000192.1:0-5024 GCA_031416375.1 Ilumatobacteraceae bacterium | reverse complement strand
ATCCAGCCTCGCGTCATGGCGTCGGTGTTCCGAAACACATCGCGATAGGTGTTGTGCACCGAGTCACGCCGAACACCCTTCCAGATCGACTCGGGGATCGGCATCACTCGTGGCGGGCCGGTCTCGCCCCGACGCAGGCCGCGAACCTCCTGCACCGTGTCCCAGTCACACGTCGCGTGAATCGTGCCAGCGTCTCCATGGATCTCGAGATGATGCGTTTGACCAAATGGCGTACCTTCCCAGCACACTGTGCTGACCTGTAACACCCCGTAAGCACCGGATTCGTAGCGCACCGTCAGCACGGCGCTGTCCTCCATCTGATTGTAGGTAATTCCATCTGGGCGAGGCGAGCGGCGCACGAAGGTCGAGGCAACGGCCGATACAGAAACCTCTGACTCGCCAAGTAACCATCGCGCGAGATGCACCCAATGTGAGCCGAGATCGGCAATCACACCCGCGCCAGCGACCGAACGATCGAACCGCCACGAGTACTGGTCGTCTAGGCCGTAGCCAGCGTAGTAGCGGAGGCTGATGTGATGCGGTCGGCCGACGAACCCTTGCTCAATCAATCGCTTGACGAACTGATTGACCGGCATGTAATGGTAGGTAAAGGGCACCAATGTAATCGCACCTGACTCTGCGGCACGATCGACCATCGCCTCGGCCTGGGCGGAGTCGAGCGCCATCGGCTTCTCGCACAGCACATGCAAACCCCGCTCGAGAGCAGCCATTGTCAGGTCGTAGTGCGTGTCATTGGTCGTCGCCACGATCACGGCATCCAGTTCGACACAATCGAGCATCTCGATCGGATCAATGTACGAGTGAGGTATGCCCCACCGATCCGCAAACTCTTCTGTTGTTGCGGAATTACGGCCACACACTGCCGCGACGACCACGTTGTCGAGGCTTGTCAGCGGTGGCAGGTAGATCGCGTCGGCCCACCAGCTTGTGCCAAAAATGCCGACCCGAACAGTCACGTTCTCAACTCCAGCTAACGATGCCCTCGGTGTTGCGAGGAATCTCCACCCAGGTACGACCTGGCTGAATCCCCATCGGGACGACCTCATCGATATTGTTGAAGAATCCAAACGGATCAATCGCCTGAAACCGCAGCCAGACACCGATCCGAACGGTTCCACCCGTGAAGATGTAGACCGGATTCGATCCGAGTGTTCCGGCCTCCGGCGAATCGGCGTCGACAGCACTCGGCGCGTAGTTGGCCATCAGCAACACGAGATTGTCGGCCCATACCTGTCCGGATGATTCAGTGTCGTGTGGTCGGCCACTTTGCCACCGGAAGTACCGATCGGTTTCCGAGTCGTACTCCCAGCGCACCGGGATACCCCCCAACTTGACTTCGATCACAGTGGCAGGATCGCCAGTGAGATCTTCGTCAGGTGCCAGGTAGTGGAACACAGCGGACGGAATTGCTGCGCCGGCAGGTGCCTGCGCCCAGAGCGCATCGGTGCTCGAGAACAGGTTGTACGGCTTGCCGCTTCGGCCAGATCGACGGTAGTAACCATCTGCGTGAGAATCGCTCAGGTCGATCAGCGTCGAATTTTGGATCAGATTGGTGACACCTCGATTGCCGCCGCTCCAGGCAAACAGCGGGCGATTGAATGCCGAAAGAATATTGACATCCTGGCTGCGGCCCGATCGAATCGGCCCGAGCGGCTCACTCCCAGTTCCCTGAGAGTGGAAAACCGCCGCGAACCGAGTGATCTCACCTTCGACGATTTCCTCGAACACAATGTCGGCCTCGTTCAACCCGGCCTGCGGCCGCGCCCGTGAGTGGTTGTCGATCTTGACAGCCAATGCTGGTCGGTTCGGAATCTCAGAAACGTCACCGATCGGTTCACCGGTGAGCGGCATCCGCAAGATATCCGGTGGAATCGTTACCGGCGGTACAGGCGGCAGTGTCGTGGTCGTCGTCGTGGTCGTAGTCGTCGTGGTCGTGGTCGTCGATGACGGTGCCGATACCTCGGGCTCGGTCGACGTCGACTCAGCGTCGGCGTCACCACCACCTGAACAGGCTGCAATCAGTAAGCCGGCGGCGAGTAGGACGAATTTGTTTGGGTTCCGAATCACAGTTCTCTCAATAGGGCTATTCGCTCATCAAGCGGGGGGTGGGTGTTGAACAGTCGATGCGAGCGACCGAGACGGCCTCCGTCACCGACACCGCTCATCGGCTGTTCAATCCACAAGTGTGCCGTAGCGGTGGACGCGGAATGCGTCACCGTCGAATCGGACTGCAGCTTTTCGAGTGCAGAGATCAAACCTGGCGGGTACCGGGTCATCTGGCAGGCGCTGACGTCGGCAAGCGTTTCACGCTGACGCGAGATCGCCGCCTGCATCGCCTTGGCTGCCAGCGGTGCAACGATCAGGAGCACAAACCCAATGATTGCCAACGGATTGCCGCTGTCGTTGCGGTCACCATCACGTCGGACGCGCCCGCCGTTCCACCACATCGTTCGTATCGCCACGTCGCTCAAGAGTGCAACCGCGCCGACCAGCGTGACGGCCAGGGTCGATACCAAGATGTCGTAGTTTCGGATGTGGCTCAACTCGTGAGCGATGACACCCTCAAGTTCGACCCGGTTCATCTTCTCGAGCAGCCCTGTGGTCACCGCAATCGACGCATGCTTGGGATTTCGACCGGTGGCAAACGCGTTCGGTGCTGGGTCGTGAACCACGTAGACGCCAGGCTTCGGTAGCCCGCTGGCGATGCACAGACCTTCAACGATGTTGTGTAGCCGGGCGTACTCAGGACCGTCGGCAGGCTTAGCGCGGCTGATTGCGAGGGCGACCTTGTCGGCTTTCCAGTACGACAGGAAGGCCACGACAGCGCCGACAACCAGGGCCAACAGGGTGGCTACGAGTCCGCCGCCAAAGGCAACACCGAACGCCGTACCGACAAGCGCCAGGACAAAGGTGAAGCCGAGAACAAGTAGGACGCTTCGGCGTTTGTTCGATCTGATCAGTTCGTGCATCGGGGGGTCGACGGACGATCAGAAGTCGACCGAGGGAGCCGTGCGGGCTGCCTCGTCGGCTTCGAAGTACTCGCGACGCTCGAACTTGAGCGCCCTGGCGTAATACATCGTCGGGAACTGTTGGAGCTTGTTGTTGTACTCCAGAACACTGTCATTGTAGAACTGACGAGCGTAGGCGACACGGCCTTCGGTGGCTGACAGTTCCTCCTGCAGTGCCAGAAAGTTCGTATTTGCCTTCAGGTCCGGATAGGCCTCGCCCAACGCAAACAGTTGCCGCAGACTGCCGATCAGTTGGCCTTCGGCGGCGGCCTGAGCGCCCGGGGTCGACGGGGCGGCGACCGCTGCATTGCGGGCTCTGATCACCGCGTCGAGCGTCTCCTTCTCGTGCGCCGCATAACCCTTGACCGTTTCGACAAGGTTCGGAATCAGGTCAAGACGTCGCTTGAGTTGTACGTCGATCTGCGACCAGGCATTCTCGATCTGATTACGACGCCGGATCAGACCGTTGTAGGCCGCGATCAGGTACAGGACCAGAGCTGCTGCGATGATCAGCAAGACAATGAGGATCCACATTTCCCGGAGTCTACGTTGCGAGACGGTGGTAGATGCCGATGTACTCGGCGGCGAGCCGCGGCATCGCAAAATCGTCGGCCCGCACCGACCCTCGTGCAACTAAGCGTGCCGCCAACTTCCGGTCACTCAGTAGGCGGGTGAGTGCCATCGCAAGCGCATCGACGTTGCCCGGTGGCACCAACAGACTGTCGACCCCGTCGGTGGCGACATTCTTGTAGCCGTCAAGGGCGCTCGCCACAACTGGGGTGCCTGCCGCCATTGCCTCGATCAGCACCACACCAAACGATTCGCCGTACAGCGATGGGGCACAGAACACTGACGCACCCCTCAATCGAGCCAGTTTGTCCGGCTCAGAGATGCGGCCCAACCACTCGATCCGGTTGTCGCCCCCGTATTCGATCCTGAGCCGCTGCGTATCCGGGCCGACGCCGGCGACCCAACACGAGAGATCGAGATCAATCAGCCGGAGTGCGGCCAACAAAACTCCGAGGCCCTTGCGTTCCTCATGTCGACCGAGAAAGAACACGGCAGGTCGGTGATGTTGCATCGGTGCTACCGCCCGAATCTCGGTGGTCTCGACACCGTTGAACAACACCTGGTATTCCCCGCCGAGGTAACCCTGCACGAGTGCTAGCGCGTCCTTCGAGACGACCACTTTGTGATCGATTCGGGCGTTCAGTCGCTTGAGTGCCGGTGCCAGCACTCGGTAGCTAGATGACCGTCCTGCGGCGTGAAATGTTCCGACCGTGGGTGCCGTGTGTAACGTCACCGTCGTAATCGCGGGGCCGGGCGCCAACGGTTCGTGCACGTGCAGCACGTCAAACGCTTCATCGCGCAACACGCGCAGCGTCCGCATGACAGCTGACGGATCCGGGGCGAGTGGGGCGATTGAACCGTTGGCAGCCGTAGGCAGACTGTCACCGAGCGGCGTCACAAAGGGCTCAGGCGGTGGCCCATCGCAGGGCCCCAGGACACGGACCTCGTACCCCTCTCGGCGAAGTTGCCGCGCCAGTCCGAGCACCTGCCCCTGGACTCCCCCAGGGGTCGACAGGCTGTACGGGCAGACCATGCCGATTCGAAGACTCACGGTCGCAACGGTAACGCGGCGACCACTCGGCTGCCTTCTACCGAGCGGCGATGGTGTTCTATCGAACGCCGACAGTCTGGGACTGTCCGAACCGTCGCTCCAACGCGTCGGCCTCAATGGGTCTGGAGAGCAAATAGCCCTGGCCCAGTGCACAGCCGAACCGGCGCAGTTATCGCCGGGGCAACCGTTCTAGTGACACTTGGGGGTGTCGGCGGCGCAGTGGCGGCGGGCCAGATCATCTCTTCAGACATCAAGGACCAGACCATCCGAGCGCGAGACATCGCTACCGGCGCAGTCACTTCGACTGAGGTTGCGGACGGTTCGCTCGGTCTGCGCGACCTGAATGACTACACCAACAGCAAGATCAACGACGG
>JANOTN010000191.1:0-2429 GCA_031416375.1 Ilumatobacteraceae bacterium | reverse complement strand
GCTCACGTGCGCGCCTTCGAACGGTTCGACGGTGTCCCTCGCCGGGTCCGTTACGACAACTTGAAGACCGCCGTGGTGAGGATCTTGCAGGGCCGCGATCGGACCGAGAATGAACGGTTCATCGCGTTGCGTTCGCATTACCTATTGACTGAACTAACTATCGAGTAAGGCCAGCTCAGCATCCACATTTGATGGTCAGTGCCGTGTTAGACCTTGGCGTGTATGGACAACGAACGCGAGATATCGAGAGACCTGGCGGCGGTGGTGGTGGCTCAGGTCGGCCGGCTGGTTGCCACGTCGGATCCGTGGGAGCGCTATCAGCTGGTCGATGCAGACGGGGTGTTGGTTGACGCGGTCGCGGTCTGGTTCCGGGATCTCCAAGCAGCGGGGCGGTCGGCGGCCACGACCCGTTCTTATGGGATGGACTTGTTGCGGTGGTTCCGGTTCTTGTGGGCGGTCGGGGTGAGCTGGGACCGGGCGACCAGGACAGAGGCGCGGGACTTCGCTCGCTGGTTACAGGTGGTCGGCAAACCGGTCCGGCCGCACTGGCGTCTGGGCGACACCGCGAGAGCCGAAACCGTTGTTGGTCCATCGCCAGGTAAGGCCTATGCGGCTTCGGTGCGCGCCCACAGCGAGACGGTGTTGCGGGGCTTCTACGACTTCCATCGCGACGCTGGCAGCGGACCGATCCTGAACCCGTTCCCGATCGATCGATCGAGGCGGGGCCGACGGGCGCACGCTCATCACAACCCGATGGAGCCGCACCGCAACGAGCGCACGGGTCTTTACCGGCCGACGGTGCCGACCCGGATCCCGCGCAGCGTCCCAGACGCCGAGTTCAACGAGATCTTCGCCCGGCTGGGATCGCACCGCGATCGGGCGCTGGTCGCGTTCTACGTGTCCACTGGGGCCCGGGCATCGGAGTTGTTGTCGGCCACGTTGGGCGGTGTCGATCCGGGACGCCAGCTGATCAGCGTGGTTCGCAAGGGCAGCCGGGTCGTCCAGGAACTCCCGGCGTCGACTGACGCGTTCGTCTGGTTGCGGTTGTATCAGTTGGAGATGGAGGGTGTGATCCCGCCCGGGCGTCGTCAGCCGCTGTGGTGGACGTTGCGCCGCCCGGTTCGCCCGCTCACGTATCACGGAGCGCACCGCATGTTCGAGCGGGTCAACGTCCGGGCGGGCACCGCCGCGACTTTGCATTCGCTGCGTCACACGGCGGCCTACCGGATGGCAGAGGACCCGGCGCTTCCGCTGACTGATGTGCAGTTCGTGTTGGGCCATGCGCAGCTGACGACGACTCAGATCTATCTGACGCCACGCAAAGAGGATGTGATCCGCCGGCTGCTGGCCCACCACGCTGAGCAGACCCGCCTGGCCGCCGAGCGGGTGGTGCCGATCGCGGCGCCCGGCTACCGGCCCGAGTCCCTCGATGTCTTGTTTGGTGAAAGCTGATGAGCGTCGCGGTGGTCGGCGGGGTGGACCTCTCGTCGGGAGCGTCGCCGGCTCCGCAGACGCTGGCACCGGTCAGGTTCCCGGCCCGTGTTACCCAGCGGTCGTGGGCGGCCACTCGGCGAGGGCGCGATGAAGTGGTGGGTCAGCTGACCTCGCCGCCGTTCGTTGTCGACAAGCCCAAGCAGAACAGTCGTGCCCTCGGCGTGAATCTGCTCCTTGGCTGGTTGGGAGATCACCCCGGCCGGACCTGGCAGGACCGCTGGTTTTCGAGCGGAGCCGACGCTGCCAGAGCTGGGTGGCGGCAGGTGCCGACGGGATGGTTGCGTTCCGGCGGGGACCATCTCATGGCGCATCAATTGGCGTTGGTCGAGGCGATGCCGGTGGCGATCTGCGCCGACATTGTTCGTCCCTCGCTGGCCTGGTTGGTTGGCGGCGGACCAGCCAGGGGAGGCCTCCTCGTTCGCAACATGGCGGCGTCGCGGGACCCGGCCGGCTTCGACCGGCTTCGGGCGGTTTGTGACAGCGTGCTGGGCGTCTCGGCGATGGCGACGAGCCGGACACTGTATCGAAGCGCCCTGATTGTGGCCGCCAAGGGCGGCTCGCTCGCCGAGGTCACCGTCGGCGATGTCGTCGAACTGTTCGACGTTGAGGCCGAGATGGGTGCTTCATCGGAGGGTCGTGCTCTGCTCTACCAGGCGTTTCACACGATGGGGATCTTTGACTCGACAGCGCCGCCGACGCTGCGTGCGCTGCGCACGGCCGGCCAACGCACACCCGAGGAGCTGATCGACCGCTACCACCTCGCTTGTCGACCGGTCCGTGATCTGCTCGTGGACTACCTGCGCGAGCGTCAACCGGCGCTCGACTACAACAGCCTGTAATCGCTCGCCAACTTCCTGGGCAAGTTGTTCTGGGCTGATATCGAGCGCCATCACCCGGGCATCGCCAGCCTGCGACTCGCTGCCGATGTCGCCAAC
>JANOTN010000190.1:0-3397 GCA_031416375.1 Ilumatobacteraceae bacterium | reverse complement strand
GCCGTGCTCGACCTCAGCTGGTCGGAACGAGTCGGTGGTGGAGCGTGTGTATGGGATGACGGGGCGGCTGCTGCTCAGGCGGTCGCCGACACGGCTGCTTCGATCGTTGACGACGTGAAGGCTGCGGACTGCATTCTCATTCCGCCTCCGGGTGGTGCTGACAATGTTCGGATGCAGGAGGCGAGAGCGTACGGCCTGGTTCTGGAGGATGCCGTCACGTCTGCTATCGAGGTACTCGGGCGTGTTTGTCGGTATGACGCGAGCTACCCATGGGAGCGCGACATTGTTGCCCGAGCCTCTGAGGTCAGAGCGATGCTGGCAGGGAACAAGGTCCAGGATGCTCTTGCCCTGCTCGCCGAATGGCGATCGTCTACGGCGGCTGAGCTTGGAGTACGACTTTCGTGAGTGCGCCGCCGTGCTGGTGCTCGCGGCCTGCGGCGTCGCGCGGCCTAGCCGTGGTGCTCCTGAGTTTCGTGTTCTCTTGCGTCAGCGTCATGCCGATGGAGACAACCGTGTCCGCTGCTTCGCCGGCCGTGGTCACGCGCGGCGTCACCTACGACGCGTCGGCACTCGCGCGCGTAGGCGTTCCTGCTACCGAGACGCGCCTGGCTTCGTCGCGGCAGGTCGCTGGCCTGCGGGAGGGGGCTGCCTCACCTTCCTTTGAGGCTCACGTTGCACCGACGACCTCGCCCCGCTCTTTCGTTGCCACAAACACCGCAGACGACGTCTTGCGACTGGGTACGCAGGAGTCGTGGGGGAATCCAGGAACGCTCGCTCGGCATTTCCGAGACCACGGAGCCGACTTCGCGGCGACCTCTGCAGATGACTACGCACGGCAGGCGTCCGAGTTCCTTCAACAGCCGGGAACGTTGACGAAGATCGACGCCGACGGCGTGATCCGCGTTTACGACCCCGCGGCCAACACATTTGGGGCATACAACCCGAACGGCACGACGCGCACGTTCTTCAAGCCAAGCAGCCCCACCTACTGGGATGGGCAACCCGGTTCCGCGCCGGCAGGATGATCATGAGCTACCTCTGTCCGGCCTGTGGTTACCCAAACCTGCAGGAACCACCCCGCTCGCTACGCACAGGCGGTGGATCCTACGAGATCTGTGCGTCGTGTGGATTTGAGTTCGGCGTCACCGACGATGACTTAGGCTTCACCTACGACGAGTGGCGTCGACGCTGGGTTGCAGACGGGACGCCATGGACGAGCGACGGCATTGAACGGCCACCCCCAGATTGGGATCCGCAGGCTCAGCTCCGCGTGTTCGACGAGGGTTGCTGACGATGGCAGGAGTTATCAACAGCGTGTGCCGACTGCTGTTGACCGCCTGTGTGCTTGCGCTTCTGTCCATCGGGTTCGGCCCGTCTACGACGACGGCCGCCAGTGCGAGTTTCAACTACGACGCGCCCACCTCCGCGCGCGTTGACATTTATGAGGTCGGCGGCACCGAGGCCGGGTCGGCCCTGCTCAATGATGGTCGAGACGAGTCTGCCTCCCCTGCCGTTCACGGCTGGGGCACGTCTACGACCCCGCGGCGCGAAGTGTTGCCACAAACACTGAGTTCGATTGCTTGATTTGGCTCCGGGGCGACGGGCTGGTTGGCCCCATCTGGGGGGTGAGGTTAGCGGTTTGTGGGGCCGGTGAGCCGGTAGCTGGTTGTGCCGGTTTGGATGATGTGGGCGCGGTAGGTGATGCGGTCGACGACGGCGGCGGCGAGGCGTTGGTCGGTGAACGTTTTGTTCCATTCGCTGAATGGGGCGTTGGTGGCGATCGCGATCGAGGCGCGTTCTTCTCGTTCGGTGAGGATTTGGAAGAGCAGCTCGGCGGATCGTTGGTCCAAGTTGACGTAGCCGAGTTCGTCGATGGCGAGGAGGTCGTAGCGGCCGTAGCGGGCAACGACGCGTGAGAGGTGGTGATCGTCGTCGGCTTCGGCGAGTTCGTTGGCCAGTTGGGCGCAGGTGGTGTAGCGGACTCGACGGCCGGCTTCTGCTGCGGCGAGGCAGGTCCCGATCAGGAGATGGCTTTTGCCGGTGCCTGAGTTGCCGAGCAGCACGACTGGTTCGCTTTGGTCGATGAAGCCGCCGTGGCGGAGCATGGCGATCGTGGCGGCTGCGATGTTGGGGTTGGCGTCGAGGTCGAACTCGTCGAGTGTTTTGAGGCGTGGCAGTTTCGCTTCGTGAACGCGTCGCGCCCGGCGGCGTTCGTGACGAACATCGAGTTCGATGCGGAGTGCTTCGGCGAGGAACGTCGGGTAGGACACCTTTCGGCGGGTGGCCTGGTCGCACAGCTCGGCGAGGGCTGGTGCGAGGCCGGTGAGGGCGAGTTGTCGGCATGCGTCGGCAGCGATCGCGGTGTCGGTGATCGTGGTTTGGGTGGTCATTCGGGTTGCCTTTCTGGGTTGGGTTGGATGAGCAGCAGTTGGTCGTAGACGCTCAGATCGGGAACACGTTCGATCACGACCGGGACGTCGTTTCGGGGTTGCAGATGTTCGATTGCTCGGCGTGTTTCGACAGCGACGACAGCGGGGTCGACGTTGTCGATCGACAACGCCGCACGGATCCCACAGATCACATGATCGACGTGATGGTGACGATGCAGCAGTAACACGTCGCATAAGGCGCGGGTCCCGGCTTGATCGCCGTGGCGGCGGCGGGCCAAATCCCAAAACTGTTGATGCTCGGCCCGGAACCGGCCCGATGCTCGTGCTTGAACGAGCGCGGTTGCTGATGGCAACGCCCCGGGCCGACGCCACAACACTTCGAGGTAGTGATCGAGGTCGAGGATTTCGGATCGGCGATGCACCCCGCGAGCATGAACCGCAACGGTCACGCCGTCAGCGATCACGGTGACGGTTTCGGCACCTAGCTCGACGATCAGGCGTTGCCCGCTGAAACGGGCCGGGACGGAATAAAAGGATTGGCGGACACACACCCGTGCTTTCGTGTCGACCCTGGCTGTGAGCCGGGTGACAGCCCGGAAGCGTGCCGCCGGAAGCACCCACAACGCCGCCTGTTCGAGGATCGCCAGACCGGACACCCGGTCCCCGGCACCCGGGCCGCGACCGGTCACCCAGCGTTGCTCGTCGGTGGCATCGCAACACTCCAAAAAGGCGTTCAGCTCGGCGAGCGTGGCGAACGTCGGGACCGGAGTGAGGTGGTTGCGGCGGAACCAGCCGATGTCTTGCTCGACGCCGCCTTTCTCATGGGCGCCGTCGATGCCCGGTTCACAAAAGAACGATTCGAACCCGTAATGCGAACGCAACGCGATGAACCGTTCATTCTCGGTCCGATCGCGGCCCTGCAAGATCCTCACCACGGCGGTCTTCAAGTTGTCGTAACGGACCCGGCGAGGGACACCGTCGAACCGTTCGAAGGCGCGCACGTGAGC
>JANOTN010000189.1:0-45831 GCA_031416375.1 Ilumatobacteraceae bacterium | reverse complement strand
CTGCTCTTGCAGCAGCACCATCGGGGTGTTGGCCGGAATCTCGACCCGCACTCCCACAAGATCCATCGGCGTCACACCGTCGAGACTACTCGCAGTCAGGATTCAAACCGGTCACGATTCAAAATGGTGGCGCAGGGACTGCCGCATCATCGCAGCCCGCAGGTTGCCGCCGAGCGCGTCAAGACGCCGCAGTTGCGTGAGCGCCTCAGCCCTGGATTCCGGATTGCGTTGGCGAAATCGGGGGGTGACCAGTTGCTCGTACAACGAGGCCTCACGTTCGGCCGACGTTCGCCAGTTCCTCAGGTGACGGGCGTCGACGCCAAGGCGAAGGAACTCGCAAGCCGGCCTGGCGATTGCGACGGCGTCGTCGCCGTACAGGGCGACTCCCCCGCTCGCGCGTGAGCTGACGATTCCGAAGCTTTCGAGTTCGGACAGTTCGTTGTCAGTCATCCCGATCATGCCACACAGTTCGAGACGATCGAGCAGCACGCCTGGCAGTAGTTGCGGTTCAGCCGACACCGTGCCGTTTTCCGTCGATTCTGATGCCGGGGCGGCCGAGGACGAAGCGCGTGTCACAGGGATTTCCGGTGCCGCAGCCGGTGGCTGACGGCGAGCGGTTGGGTGCGACGCGAGACTTTGTGTCGGTACCTCGCTTGGCTCCTCGTCATCGTCATCCGGGGGGTGACTGCCGACTTGGGCCGATGACCGACCGTTGACATTCGGCCGGAGATGCTCGCCGGTCGGGTCGATCTTGCCAGCGTCAAGTCGATCCTTGATGACCCGCAGCGGCAGGTAGTTCTGACGCTGCTCGGTAAGGATTACCCGTAACAGTTCGACATCGTCGGAGTAGAACTTGCGGTAGCCGGAGGCGGTTCGTTCTGGCGAGATCAAACCCTGGCTCTCAAGGAATCGTATCTTTGAGATGGTGACGTCGGGAAACTGCTCAAGCAGAACTCCGAGCACCTCGCCGATCGACAGATAGCTGCTGTCAATGACCTCAGGCATCAGCGCGCTCAAAAAACACGAGGCGGAACTTGCCGATCTGTAACTCGTCACCGTGCAGGAGTCTGGCGCGCTCAACCCGCTCCTGGTTGACGTACGTGCCGTTGAGGGAACCCTCGTCCGCGACCATGTAGCCCTCGGCTGTGCGATGGACTTCAGCGTGGCGGCGCGACACCGTGATGTCGTCGAGCGAGATCTCGCTATCGGGGTGACGACCGAGCCGAGTGATGTCGCTGTCGAGAGTAAACCGATCGCCTGCTTGCGAACCGGCTCGGACGATCAACACACCTGCTCCTCGTGCAAGCTCACCGACCGGAATCACGAGGTCATCTGACGGTCCGGGCGCATTCTGCAACGGATCGATCGCAGTCAGCGTGATCGTGCGGTCCTCTAGGTTGTCGAGCGGCGACCCACAACTCGAACAAAACGTGCTCTCGGGAGGGTTGCGATGGCCGCACTGGTTACAAAACACGTAGGTCATGACGACAGATCAGCCTTCTGTGAGGGTGAGGTAGGTAGCAGCGTCGAGCAATGAGTCGAGTTCGGAAGAGTCACTCATCTCGATCACACACAACCACCCTTCTCCATACGGATCTTGATTGAGGAGTTGTGGAGTGTTGGCGAGCGCCTCGTTGACGGCGACGACCGCGCCTGACACCGGTGCGTACATTTCCGAAACTGATTTGGTCGATTCCAACTCGCCGACGGAATCGCCGGCGGCAACGGCGGTGCCGACTGCCGGGAGATCGACAAATACCACGTCACCCAAGGCGTCCTGTGCGTAGTCGGTGATACCGATTCGCACGGCCGAACCGTCTTCAAGAGGGCGAGCCCACTCGTGTTCGGCTGAGTACAGCAACTCGGCGGGAACGTTCATAGGCGTTACCGTATCTGCCCGACGGCTGGTCTCACGAACGAGCCGGTCGCGCCGCACGTCCGGACTGCACGCTGGCTCGAATCGTCGGGATGTAGGCGGCACCGGTGTAGTAGCTCAGGATCAAACCAGGAATCCCAAAAATCCACGCAGCGACCGTAAACCCGTCGGCTCCCGGGACGCTGCTGTGGCCCATCAGGAAGCCGGGGACGGCGAACATCAGCAGAAATGTTGCCGTTTTCCCCCACCAGGTCACATCGAATCGCTGCATCCCAAATGCGAGGGTGGCGACCGCCACCGCCCCCCCGACCAACACTTCCCTGGCAAGTACGGCGGTCGCAAACCAGAGCGGAATCGCATCGTTGACGATGATTGCGACGATTCCGACCACAAACAGCAGGCGGTCCACCGTCGGGTCGAACTTCTTGCCGAACTCGCTCGTTTGGCCGAGTCGACGAGCGAGATATCCATCGACCCAATCGGTAGCCCCGAGCGCACCAAGCATCCAGCCGGCCGCCTGACGCGACGGCACGCCGAAGAGGACATACACGAAAATTGGGAGGCACAGCAGCCTGATCAACGTCACACAGTTGGGTACGGTCAGAATCGAATCGACCTCTCCCACTTTGATCCGATTCTTGACCTCACCCGTCACAAGCGCGGAGCATAGATTGAAACCATGCCGACCATCTTCACTCGGATCATCAATGGCGAGATTCCTGGAACATTCGTCTGGCGTGATGAGCATTGTGTTGCGTTCCTATCGATCAACCCGATGGCGTACGGCCACACGCTGGTCGTGCCGATCGACGAGATCGAACACTGGGTTGATGCTGCTCCGGACCTTGTCGCTCACCTGTTTGCCGTGACGTACAGGATTGGGTCTGCACAGCAGCGAGCGTTCGCGCCGGAACGCGTGGGCGTGATCATCGCCGGCTACGAGGTTCCTCACGCCCACATTCACGTGATCCCGACCAACGAGATGAACGAACTGTCGTTCGCCAACGCTCGATCTCATGTGGAACGTGAGGAGCTGCAGTCTGCCGCCGCGGCACTCCGCACGGAACTCGGCACCGACGACCAAGGGCGCTCGACAACGAACAACGCGTGAGGTGGTTGCGGACTATCTCCGCAACCACCTCACGCGATTTGGTCGGGCTGACAGGATTTGAACCTGCGACCCCCTGTCCCCCAGACAGGTGCGCTAACCAAGCTGCGCTACAGCCCGCACATATGAGAACGGCGATCTTACCGACCCGTTCCGGGTTACTGACGCTCTGTTACGTCAACAACTGGACGAATCGCCAGCCGAGGTACAGGATCAGCATGACGACGAGCAGTTTGAAATGCCATGGAGCCGACTCGTCACGAGCAACGTCGGATGCCTTCTTTTCCACTGCGCCGACCGGTTCGCCGCACGTCGGGCATGATCCGTCGGTTTTCACCGCCGACGGGGCGAGGTACTTCGAACACGGTTCGCACCACGGCATCGGCGATCTCAGCCGCTCTTCTTGCGGACCCGCAGCTTGATCGGCACTGATCCGAATTCAAACGCCTCACGGATACTTCGTTCGAGGTAGCGGAGGTGCGTGTGCGGAAGTTCACGATTGACAAACAGGGTGAACGTGGGCGGGTCAGTCGCTCCCTGCACGGCATACAGCACTCGGGCACCACCCGGAGCTGGTGCCTTCTGCTGAGCATCGATGATCACTCGGTTGACGTCACGCGTCGGAACACGACGGTGATACTGCTCGATCGCGTCCTGTAGGTGCGGGCGCAACTTGTGGACACCCTTTCCTGTCAGCGCCGAAATCTTGAGCAACGGTGCATCACCGACGAACGCCAGCTTGCGCTTGACATCAGCTTCAATCGCCAGCCGAGCGTTCGGGTCCTCGATCAACTCCCATTTGTTGAGCATGATCACGATCGGGCAGCCGGAGGCGTCGACTCGCTCGGCAAGCCGTTGATCCTGGCCTGTCACGCCATCGACGGCGTCAATTATCAGAAGGGCAATGTCGGAATCGTCGATTGCTCGAAGGGCCCGCACAAGTGAGTAGTACTCGGCAGAATCGTCGATCTTGGAACGCTTGCGCATCCCGGCGGTGTCGACAAACACAATCGGACCGTCTTCGGTCTCGACCAGTGTGTCGATCGCGTCGCGTGTCGTACCAGGCATGTCGTGAACAACCGAGCGATCTTCCCCGACCAGTCGGTTGAACAACGTGCTCTTGCCCACATTCGGACGACCGACGATCGCCACGCGGGGCGGCTTGACCGAGTCGGCCGACCAGACTTCCTCGTCGCCCCACTCGGGGCGGTCGTCTTCGACGTCAACCCACTTCGCCTTGTCGCCTAGACGTTCGAGCACGATGTCGAGTAGGTCGCCTGCGCGACGACCGTGGAGTGCGCTCACGGGGATCGCGTCGCCGAGGCCGAGCGACAGGAACTGCCACAAATCGGTCTCGCGCCGGTCATTGTCGGCCTTGTTGGCCACGACCAGCACGTTGTATGCACCTCGGCGTAGCCAGTCGGCAACCGCTTCGTCCTCGTCGGACCCTCCGACGCCGGCATCGACGATAAAGAGCACGAGATCGGCGTCGGCGACCGCAGCTTCAACCTGCCGACTGACTTTCTCGTCGAGCTCGCTGCCCTTCGGCATCCACCCACCGGTATCGATCACCGTGAAAGGCACACCGAGCCACTCGGCCGCCAACTCTTTGCGATCGCGGGTGACGCCGGGACGGTTTTCGACAATTGCCGCCTGCTCCCCCACGATTCGGTTGAAGAGCGTGCTTTTACCGACATTGGGCCGACCGATGATCACGACTGACGGCAGGTCCCGAATTGGGTCATCCATGTTGCTCATGCTGCTTCCTCCAAAGCGCGTCGGAGGGCGATGCCATCGGTGGCAACTACCCGAACCGGGCGCGGTAAGTCATCGACCGACAGCCCATCAAGAAATCGTCCATCGTCCGACAAACACACGTCAGGCAACAGATAGCGGTGACCCGATGGCTGATTGGCGAGTACCCGCGAGAGATCCTCGCCAGTCATCAGCCCGGTCACCCCCGTGTTTCCACCAAAGAACTGGTTATCGACAGTAATCACCCTGACATCGTCACGGCCGAGCCGCTCGATCAGCGGTGTGATCACCTGAGCGCCGAAGGGTCCTGTCAGGACCCCGGTCGGCGCGCCGCGCCTCGGCGACAACGACACGGGCGTCAACAACACGGTCGAGACCGATGTTGTCGACGCCGAGGAATCGACTTCGCAACTGCCCCTGGCCCGCAGACCGGTGTATGCCGCCGGGTTGGCTGGCAGATCAACAGCAGCAAAGAATCCGCTGCGAACGCCGGACGGCTTGTCTGCTCGTCCGTCGAACTCCAGCTCAAAGGTGCGTGCCATCCCGATTCCATCCTCGTGCATCGGGAAGCCCTCATATGTCTCTTCCGACGGAAACGGTTGCCCGGTCATCAAGTAGTACTCATCGGCTGCGAACACCATTCGTCGCCCGAGCACGCTGAGGAACGTCGCCTGCCATGCCTCAACGATCTCGACGACACGATCGGCTTCATCAGATGTGTGCAGCCGCATCGCCGATTCGGCGTTGAACTTCGACAAGCCGAGCGGCACAACGGCCACCGACTCGAGCTCAGGAAACCGATCGAGCACACCTGCCAAGGTGTCGTCGAGCACGTCACCATCGTTGACGCCCGGACACACGACGACTTGGCCACGCACTTCGATCCCGTGGTCGAGGAGTGCTCGAAGCCAGCGCAAACTCATCCCGCCGCGCGCATTCTTCAGCATCCGGTTCCGGACGTCGTGGTCGGTTGCGTGAATCGACACGTGCAGCGGCGACAGTCGCTCGGTAATGACCCGTTCCAGATCGGATTCGGTGAAGCGGGTAAGGGTCGTGAAGTTGCCGTAGAGAAAGCTCAGCCGATAGTCATCGTCCTTGAGATACAGACTTCGACGCATGCCCTTCGGAAGCTGATAGATGAAGCAAAACTCGCAGTGGTTGTCGCACGTGCGAACACGATCAAACACTGCTGACTGGACTTCAATGCCGAGCGGTTCACCAGCTCGCTTCGGCACAGCAACATCGAACTCGAGTCCGTTGCGGAGCACTTCCAGTTCGATGTCGGCCGAATCGGTGAACAACTGCCACTCGATCACGTCCCGCGGGACCTGACCGTCGACGCGAACGATCTCGTCGCCGGGTGCAAGCCCAACGAGCGCAGCCGGGGAATCCGGCGCGACAGAGACAACGAGAGGTGCGGACATAGCCGAACCAGGCTATCGGTGGCGGAAGTCACGCTGGGCGTGACGCTTGT
Organism: Ilumatobacteraceae bacterium; assembly: GCA_031416375.1. Taxonomy (GTDB): domain Bacteria; phylum Actinomycetota; class Acidimicrobiia; order Acidimicrobiales; family Ilumatobacteraceae; genus Ilumatobacter. The sequence goes on along the minus strand of JANOTN010000189.1, from coordinate 39,618 downwards.
CAACGGGCCGATACTCTGTCAGTCAGCATGAACGTCGACCGGGTGTTACTCGCTGAGCCGCGCGGCTTCTGCGCCGGCGTCGAGATGGCAATCAAGGCGTTGGCCTGGATGGTTCGGACGTTCGAACCCCCGGTCTACTGCTTCCACGAGATTGTCCACAACAAGGTCGTCGTCGAACGATTCGAACATCAGGGTGTCGTGTTCGTGGATCACATCGATGAGGTTCCAATCGGTCGTCCGATCATGCTGTCCGCGCACGGCTCGGCACCGGAAGTCGTTGAGGCGGCTCGCGCCCGTGGCAGTTTTGTCGTTGACTCGGTCTGTCCCCTGGTGACCAAGGTCCACCACGAGGTCAAGGTACGGGCTGGCAAGGGATATCGGATCGTGTACGTGGGCCACGAGGGTCATGAGGAAGCGGTTGGCACGATGGCGGTTGCGCCTGACGCCATCAGCCGGGTCGAGTCGGTCTCGGAAGTTGATGCGCTTCCACTGTTCGATCAGCCCGTTGCACTGCTTGCGCAGACCACGCTGTCACACCGCGAATGGGAAAGCGTCGCCGTCAGGGTTCGTGAACGGTTTCCCGACGTCTGGTCACCTGGCCGCAGCGACCTGTGTTTCGCGACGACCAACCGTCAGTCGTCGCTGTTGGCGATGGCACCTCGTTGTGACGCAATTGTGGTGATCGGATCGTCGAACTCGTCGAACACGCGGGCGTTGGAGCAACTCGCACGGGAAGGCGGTTGCGGGCGAGTCTTTCGGGTCAATGTCGCCGATCAACTTCCGGACGACCTCACGGGGACGGTTGGTGTCACCGCTGGTGCGTCAGCGCCGGAGGAACTGGTCGAGGCGGTAATCGCTCGCCTCAACCCGCGATTCGGGATCGAGGCAGTGCGGATCACCGAAGAGGACGAGTACTTCCCTCCGCCTCGCAACATCCGTGAATTGCAGGCGGCGCTCGAACTCAGCATCACGTCGATGCTGGGGGGCTCGATGATTCGCCGTCCGGTCATGGATGACCGCAACCTTCCGGCCAGCGACGTGCTAGCGGCCCTCACCGACTGAGATTCTTGTGCTCGCACCAAACGCCGACACGATTCGACTGTTCCTCCACGTCCTGTCAGCATCGGTGTGGGTCGGCGGCCAGATCGTGCTTGGCGTCATCGTGCCAAGCTTGCGGCGAACACATCCGGACGCCACTAAAACCGTAGCGCGAGCGTTCGCTCGTGTGGCGTGGCCGACGTTCGCTATAGTCGTACTCACCGGATTCTGGAACCTGACCGAGATCAACGTGTCCGACACGACGACCGAGTATCAGATCACGCTGTTCCTCAAGATTGCTTTGGCGATCACGAGTGGTGCCGCCGCAGCGGTACACCAGATCGGACGATCGAAGGCTGCGTTGGCGATCGGCGGAGCGCTCGGCCTACTCGCCGCACTCGCAGCAATGTTCCTCGGTTACCTGCTGACGACCGGGGGCTGACCGCTGACGCGATTGGCTACTCAGTTACGTGGGACCTGCGACCAGGGGATTTCACGATCAACCCGAACGTCGCCAGGCAGACCAAGCACGCGCTCACCGAGGATGTTCTTCATCACTTCCGTGGTGCCACCCTCAATCGAGTTGGCGCGTGAACGCAGAAACGACTTGTGGACCGAGTCTGAGTTCATCGTCAACTCGGGTCGAATCATTTTGTAGCTGCCGTACAGCATCGCCTCGGCACCCATCAAGTTCATGACCTGGTCGTAGATGTCCTTGTTGAGATTGGCAGATTCGAGCTTGCCGATCGAACCTTCTGGCCCTGGGTCACCCTTCTTGCGATTTGAGTTGGCGCGAAGGTTGGTGAGCCGAAGCACTTCGGCCCGAATCCAGAGCTTCATCACGGCGTCGAGCGAGGCGTCACGATTGTCGGCACTGATTGACTGCCAGGCAGCAACCAACTCGGAGATCGCCCCAGACCCTTTTTGAGGAATCGAACCGCCGATCGACACGCGCTCGTTCATCAGTGTGGTCAACGACACTCGCCATCCATCTCCTGGTTGACCGAGCAGTTCGGCGGCTGGGATTCGGGTGTCGGTGAAATAGACCTCGTTGAACTCGGCCTCGCCGGTCATTTGTCGGAGCGGGCGAACCTCGACGGTCGGATCGAGCATGTCGACTACGAATGCCGTCAGTCCGGCGTGCTTCACGGCTTCGGAGTCAGTGCGTACGACGAGCAGACCCCAACGCGAGACATGTGCCAGCGTCGTCCACACCTTTTGCCCGTTGACGATCCACTCGTCGCCGTCACGGACACCACGCGATGACAGTCCGGCGAAGTCAGACCCTGACCCCGGCTCAGAAAAGAGCTGACACCAGATCTCCTCACACGTGAACAACGGACGCAGATACCGCCGTTTCTGATCGTCGCTCCCCCAGGCATGCACCGTCGGCGCCGTCATCCCGTGCCCGATCGGGTTGCGATAAATCGGGTTGGGTGCACCCTCGGCATAGATCCGTTCGTTGACCACCTGTTGCAGCCTCGGATTCAAACCGAGTCCGCCGTGGCCCAAATCGAAGTGGACCCAAGCGAGCCCAAGATCGAACTGTGCGCCCCAGAATGATCGTGCATCAGTCGTCGCCGGTGGGTTACTCTGGAGCAGGTGATCGACGAGTCCGGACACACGCAATTCGTCGGCGGTCAGCACGGTTTCGGTAACACTCATGCCTCCAACGTACCGACGTGAGGGGCTTGCGTAAGAACCGATGCGCGGACAAGCAACTACTCGCCTGCCACACTCGACGATATGGGAGTCGTGTGTCGCGTGGGTTTGGCAACCATCGCATCGATCGCGCTTACGAGTTGTACCTCGTTCGGGGCCGGCTCGGGTGACGGCGTTTCATCCGACGAAGCCGCCGCTCCGGCGTTCGCTCCCATATCAGTTCCGGCCGAACGTCTGTCACCGTTTTGCGAGGCGATCAGCGACCTCTCGGCGCAACTTGCCAATGACGAGCCCGACGACCCGACTCAGCTGATCATCGACACCTATACCGATCTGGTGGATGTCGTTCCGGCAGTGGTCGCTGTCGATTTCAACGCCATCTTGACTTCGTTGCGAACCGGCGAACCGATCCCAACCGTGCCCGAAACGTCCAGCGAGTTGTCGTCATCAGCGTCATCAATCGACCCGGCGGCGCTTGACGAGGAGGGCGTACTGCCAGGCGAGACCCCTGCGGAACGGATTCAGGACTACGTGACGTTCACCTGCCTGGGCGTGGGAAACAATCCTGGCCCGCAGGCAACTGCACCGCCGTGATCGTCAGTTGAGGACGAACAGGGAGCGACGAGCCTCGGTGGTCTCCCCGTCGAACTCAGCCATCGCCTGACGCATCTGCATCACTACTGCGAGGCTGAAGGGGTCGTTGCTGCGTTCGCATGACGCCTTCAGGTTGTTCAGCATCCGGGCGATGATCCAGCGATTCGGTCCATAGGTCAAGAAGGCGTCGGTCCAGCGGAACCGATTGACTCGGTTGCTGAGCTGCTGGCACTGAAGCTTCGACAACCTACTGAAGCCGTGATACGGGTCAGCCAGCCATTCGGTATCCATTGGGTCACCGACCAGGAAATGGCCGGGCATACCGACGCCGAGCAACCGCCGATCGAGTCGCCGGGCAACCTCGATGCAGACCACAACGAGCGTGATCGGCATCCCCACTCGGCGTTCGACCACCTGGTCGAGACACGAGTTTCGCCAGCTGTGGTAATCATCCCGATCGCCGGTGAAACCGGCTCTGTCGCACAAGTGATGGACCACGTGTTGCGGGTATGGCCGATTGACCCCAATATCGGCGGCGAGTTGATCAAGTTTGGCAACCACGCCGGGGATGTCGAGTGAGGGGTTGAGCGCCGCCGACATCGTGAGGGCCAGATGTTCGAGCGTCGCCTGCTCGTCGTCGATCGCCGCCACGAACGGCTGAATCCGTGTTTGGATCTCCGATCGGCTGGTCTGGTCCACGTGATCACGGTACCGTCGGCTACCGTCCGCCAACATGTATCCGGGCACCCATCTCGCACTCCACGGCGACAAACCAGCCGTGATCATGGCCGACAGTGGCTGGAGCCAGACGTTCGCCGAGCTCGACGCCGGTGCCAACCGACTGAGTCAGCTGTTCCGCTCCGTCGGTCTGCAGCCTGGCGATCACGTCGCCCTGTGTCTCGAGAACCACCCACGGTTCCTCGAGATCCTGTGGGGATGTGAATACGCCGGGCTGATTTACACCGCTGCCTCGACTCGGCTGACGATTGACGAGTTGACGTACATCCTCAACGACTGCGGGGCGCGTGCGTACATCACCTCCGGGTACAAGGCGGACCAGGCGGCCGAGTTGATCACGACAACACCGAACGTTGAGTTGCGATTGATGCTCGACGGTGTGATCAACGGATACGAATCGTACGAATCGGCGGTCGCGCGGCAGTCCTGCGAACCGTTGCAACGTCGTTTCGCCGGGCGAGACATGCTGTATTCGTCGGGTACGACTGGACGTCCGAAAGGGGTCCTTCCGGCGATCACCGGCGAGCCACTCGAGACACGCGTCACTGGCGTGGCTGGCATGTTGACGGCGCTGTTCGGACTCACCGATTCGAGCGTGTACCTGTCACCGGCACCGCTCTACCACGCCGCGCCGCTGCGTTTCTGTATAGCCGCACTGTCGCTCGGATCGACGGTTGTGGTGATGGAGCATTTCGATCCCGAGCGGTATCTCGCCTGTATCGAGAGGTTCCAGGTCACACATACGCAGGTTGTGCCGACGATGTTGATCCGCCTACTCAAACTGCCGGAGGAGTCGCGAGCGGCGCATGACGTGTCGTCGCTTGAGTGTGTCGTGCACGCTGCTGCGCCGTGTCCGGTGCCGGTCAAGAAGCAGATCATCGAATGGTGGGGTCCGGTGATCCACGAGTATTACGCAGGCACGGAAGGGAACGGGTTCACCTATTGCAACAGCCCGATGTGGCTGGCTCACGAGGGTACGGTCGGGATCCCGATCGGCTGCACGATCCACATCGTCGATGACGACGGCAACGAACTGCGGCAAGGCGAGACGGGTGCCGTCTACTTCGAGGGGGGTGCCGCGTTCGAGTATCACAACGACCCCGAGAAGACTGCCGGTTCACGTCATCCGAAGGGCTGGTCGACGTTGGGTGACGTCGGCTATCTCGATGCCGACAACTTCTTATACCTGACTGATCGCAAGTCGTTCTTAATCATCGCCGGGGGTGTCAACATTTACCCGCAAGAAGCCGAGAATGTCTTGGCGACGCACCCGAAGGTCCTCGATGTCGCGGTCTTCGGAGTACCGAACGACGACTTCGGCGAAGAGGTCAAAGCTGTTGTGCAGCCGGTGTCGATGCCGGGCGACGAGTCGGCAGCTGCCGAGTTGGCTGGAGAATTGATCCGCTTCTGTCGTACGCAGTTGGCCGACGTGAAGTGCCCGCGCACGATCGACTTCCGTGAGGAACTCCCCCGTCACCCGACCGGCAAACTCTACAAACGGTTACTGAAAGACGAATATTGGCAAGCCGCCGGACGCAGCATCTGATGGTTGCCGTGATGCATCCGTTTCTTGAGTGGCCGGGGCCGATCGCCTACGCCCATCGTGGGGGTGCCAGCGACAACCCTGAGAACACGATGCCGGCGTTTCGGCACGCGGTCGACCTTGGGTACACGTACCTTGAGACTGATGTGCATGCCACGAGTGATGGTGTGTTGGTGGCGTTTCACGATCCTGACCTGTCACGAACCTGCGATCGACCAGGGACGATCAATCAGTTGCCGTGGCGTGAAGTGTCGGCCGCGAGGGTCGGCGGGAGCGAGCCGATACCGCTGTTTGAAGAGTTGCTCGAGGCATTCCCGAACGCTCGCATCAACATCGACCCGAAGGCCGACAGCGCCGTCGCCGGGTTGATCGCCTCGTTACGGAGACTGAACTGTCTCGATCGTGTCTGCCTCGGCAGCTTCAGTGACAAGCGCCTTCGCCGACTTCGGGGCGAGTTTGGCGCAGCGCTATGTACCAGCTTCGGGCCTGTTCAAATGGCAAGTTTGCGAGTCGGCGCAAAAGTTCGGTGGGGTGGACATCTCGCCCAGGTGCCAGTCAAGGTGGGTCGTCTCACGGTGGTCAATCAGCGCACCGTTGAGCGGGCCCACGGGCGTGGTTATCAGGTCCATGTTTGGACGATCGATGACCCGGTCGAAATGCGCCGCCTACTCGACCTCGGCGTCGACGGTCTGATGACGGACCGCCCATCAGTGCTGAAGGAAGTCCTGGTCGATCGAAACCAATGGCACCAACCCTGAGCCGGGTCTGAGGAGCAACAAATGCCGCTCGCGACCACCGTTGGTCCCGAATCGCATTTGTTGCTGTTAGGGACCGCTGGTGAGCGTAACTCCGGCCAGAACAGCCAAGCAGCCGACGAGCGTGACGATCGGGCCGCTACCGAATCGGAACAGGGCTGCGTCGGGAGCCCAGATTACGGCAGCCGCCGTGCCGCCGGCGTAGAAGGCGCTGAGCGTCGGCAGGAACGTACGTACCCGAACCCAACGTTCGGGGCGCTGCCACCACTGGAGAACTGCGGACACGATCAACAACAATGGAACGAGCGGCCACAACCGGAGCGCCCAACCGACGACGCCATTTGGTGAGAAACCGAGTCGGTCGACCAGTTCGAAGATTTCGTAGCTGGATCGTCGGGTCGCCCCCGACCGCAACCACGGGAGGAACGTGCCGACGAGCGCAATCGCTGCGCCCGTTGTGACGAGCGCAGCACCGACCCGTTGCGACTTGAGCACGTCGCCAGCGTAGGTCGCTGCGTAGCGTGCCCTGCATGATCCGACCACCGACGCCGTCAGTTCGAGGACTCCGCGGTGCAGTTGCATCTGCTGACCAACTCGCCACGCAAGCCGGAATTCGGATGTTGACAGTTGGCGGCAACGCAGTCGATGCGGCGCTCGCCACGAACGCTGCAATGGCGGTGGTAGGACCGCACCTCTGCGGGTTGGGCGGCGATCTGTTGGCGCTCGTCCATACGGCTGACGGCGTGGCTGCGTTGAACGCCAGCGGACGCGCTGGATCTGGTGCCGATCCGGCGGCAATGCGGGCCGACGGTTTGACCGGCATGCCGTTTCGTCACGACATCCGTACCGTCACGATCCCGGGCTGTGTCGATGGATGGATGGCACTCCACGACCGATTTGGATCGCTCCCGTTGACTGACATCCTGCAGTCGGCGATTGACCTCGCCGAACGCGGATTCCCGGTCAGCCCGTTACTTGCGGGATCACTCAATGCGCTTGACGCACAAGCCACCAACAATCTCACGGCCATGACCTCGCAATCGTCCAGAAGCGGCTCGGTCATGCGCCGCCCGGGCGTCGCTCGCGCGCTGCGGGCGATTGCGGTTGGTGGTCGGGAGGCATTCTACGAAGGTGAGTTCGGGCTGGGTCTGATACGTCTCGGTGACGGGTTGTATTCCCACGAGGATCTCGCCGCGCTCCAAGCGAACTGGACGACTCCCCTCTCGACCGACGCGTTCGGCGTCACGCTCCACACGGTTCCGCCGAATTCGCAGGGTTACCTGACGCTTGGCGCGGCCCGACTCGCAACGGCGTTTGGATTGCCCGATGATCCGAACGATCCGCAGTGGGCTCACATTTTGATCGAATGTGCAACCGCCGCCGGATTCGATCGGCCAGAGGCACTGCATGACGGCGCTGATGGTGATGCGCTGCTCGCATCGATCGACGGTCGGGGTGCCTTGATCGATCCCGAACGAGCCAGCCTTCGCCACTCCCCCGGCCTCGCGGGCGACACGACCTACCTGTGTACCGCGGACGATTCTGGGATCGCGGTCTCACTGATTCAGTCGAACGCCGCCGGTTTTGGATCATGGTTGGCGGAGCCGAACACTGGGATCAATCTCCACAACCGCGGGCTTGGGTTCAACTTGCAATCCGGGCATCCCGCCGAGTTCGGACCAGGGCGACGACCGCCGCACACGCTGTCGCCGGCGCTGGCAACCCGTGGCGCCGATCTGGTCTCAGTGTTCGGGACGATGGGAGGCGACGCCCAACCGCAGATTCTGCTCCAGATTGCGGCCCGCTTGTTCCATCACGGCCAGAGCCCGGCAGTGGCGATCAACGCCGCTAGGTGGGCGCTCGACGGCCCGGATACCGGATTCGATACCTGGACAGCCCCGAAGGGTCCGAATCTCGACATCGAAGGTCATGCGCCGGACAACTGGGCTGCAAAGCTCGCCGGTCGCGGCCACAGAGTCGTCACGAAGCCCGCCTACGCCAGTGACTTCGGCCACGCCCACGCAATCGTCGTCGAACCCTCAGGTTGCTTCGCCGGCGCCGCCGACCCGAGAACCGTCGTCGGAACCTGCGCCGCCCTTTAAAGCCCCACGTTCATGTCGCGCCAGACACGGTATGCAGGTGTCCAACTCGACATGAACGTGGGGGTCGACGAATGGTTGCGCTGGTGGTTACGCGACCAAGGGGGTTACTTCTTGGATGAATCTCGTCATTTGTTCGTTGGCTTTTTCGTAAGGGTCGCCGAGCAGGTGGGGGAAGATCGTCAGGTGTTCGAGGCCCAACAGGTCTTTGTAGAACTGGACGCCTTCCGCCACCTGTTCGGGCGTACCGATCAGGATCGTCTTGTTCTCCAACGACTCGTCGAGCGTGGGAATCAAGCCGGGCTTGGCAGGCTTGCCGTCCTCGCCCATGTATCCCCTGCTCCAGCCGTAGGGGCCGAGAAACTTCCAGAACTCGTCGTGGCCGTTGACAGCAGTCGCTCGGGCCTGCTCATACGAATCCTCGATCCGCACGGCGACGACGAGCATCCGCTTCTCGCTCGGGGCCAGCGTCACACCATGGACCGCCTCGTACTTCTCGCCGTAGATGTCCCAGAAGCGTTTGATGAACGAGTAGTGCTGGTTCCAGAACACGGCACCGTGGCCAACCACCGGCACGTATCCGAGCGTCGGCGGGCTGGTGACGGCCTGCCAGATCTCGTACGGATACAAGGGCCGCGGGATCAACGACAGGGTCTGCACGGTCGAGCCGCGGTCCGGAATGCCAGGCACCGGAATCTGGAAATGCTTACCTGAGAACGAGAACGACTCGTTCGCCAGCGCCATTCGAACAATCGCCATCGACTCTTCGAACACCTCGCGGTTGTGCTCGTCATCAGCGGCCTGATCAGGGTTGTCGTGCGATCCGATCGAGACACCCTTGTCGTTGAGGTGCAGTACTTCTCGTGGCACGGTGCCGCGACCCACACCCAAGATCCCGCGACCGCCAGACAAGTTGTGCAATGTCGAGAAATCCTCGGCAAGTCGGATCGGATTCCATTGCGGGACGACGTTGAACATCGAGCCGAGACGGATTCGGGATGTTTGAGCGGCGATCCACGTCGAGATCTGGATTCCGTTCGGGATCACCTCGTAACCCTCGTACTGGAAGTGATGCTCGGTGGTCCAGAACGAGTCGTACCCAAGTCGGTCGGCGACAATGGCCGAGTTGACGTAGTCCATCGTTGCGTTCCACGCCGCCTGGGTGGAGTACCGGCGGTCCATCGGGTTGGGCGGGCCGGCACCGGCATCGTCCATCGGCACCCCGCCAAAAAAGAACGCACCAACCTTCACTCTCCACCAACTCTCGCGTCGCGCGGCATAGATGGTTATGGTCGCACAGATGACCGTCACCGTGCTCAAGCAGGCGAACCTGATCGATGGAAATGTGACCGATGTCGTCCTGACGGACGGCCTGATTTCAGCGGTCGGTGTCGGCGAATCACACGCTGATGAGGCAACCGTCGTCGACCTCACCGGTTACCTGCTGTTGCCAGCCGCCGTCGAGCCACACGCCCATCTCGATAAGGCGTTCCTTGCGGAGACGATCCATAATCCGACCGGCGACCTGATGGGTGCGATCAACGCCATGATTGCCAACCGGTACCGACTCAATCATGCCGACACGGTCGAGCGAGCCGAACGGGGGGCCAGGTTGATGGCCGCCAATGGATACGCGGCAGTCAGAACCCACGCTGATACGACGAGTGAGCATGGGCTGACGAGTGTGATTGCGCTCGACGAAGTTCGAAGGCGGGTCGCCGACGTGATCGACATCGAGATCGTTGCGCTATGCGGATGGCCGGTGTCGGGCGCGGTGGGGGCAAACCAGCGCTCGTTGCTCCGCGATGCGCTTCAGGCCGGTGCCGATCTGGTCGGCGGATGCCCGCACCTTGAGGACGACATCGAGGCGGCCACTGACGTGTTGCTCGAGATCGCCGACGAGTTTGGTCGGGCGGTCGACCTGCACACCGACGAAACGCTGAGACCTGAAGCAAATGGTCTCGACGTGCTTGCCCGACGGGTGTTGGCGGGTTTCCAGTTCGGTGCCACCGCGAGCCACTGTGTCAGCCTCGGACAACAGCCGCTCGAACAGCAGCGTGCCACTGCCGATCGTGTCGCCGCAGCGGGCATCCATGTGATCGCACTCCCCCACACCAACCTCTTTCTCCAGGGCCGAGGGCGCTCACCGACGCCGAGAGGGCTGACGCCAGTAGCGCTGCTCCGAGACGCCGGTGTCAATGTTGCTGCCGGTGCCGACAACCTCCAGGATCCGTTCAATCCGATGGGTCGTGCGTGCCCCTTCGAGACTGCGTCGTTGATGGTGCTGGTTGCTCACGATCTACCCGTTCACGCCTGGGACTCGGTGTCTGGCAGTGCAGCTCGCGTGCTTGATCGTCAGCGCGGGCAGATCAGTGTAGGAAGCACAAGTGATCTCGTCGCTATCCGTGCGGCTACTCTGCGAGAAGCCATTGCGTTCGGTTCCCACGACCGCATCGTCTGGCGTCGTGGAACCCGGTTGGGGTAGGCCATGAAGCACACAGCCGAAACAAGAAGTACACAAACGAGACACCACGACACGCGGCAGCGCTGCGTATCGTCCACGAGGACATGATGACGGAAACCGGGCCAGCCGTTGCCGCCGCCACCGACAACCAGACGCACGCACCACGGCTCACGTTCGACCATGTATCGATGGTGTTCCCCGACGGTACCCACGCCGTCGATGACGTCTCGTTCACCGTCTCGCCTGGTGAGTTCGTCACCGTCGTTGGCCCTTCCGGTTGTGGCAAATCGACACTGTTGAGAATCGCCTCGGGTCTGACCAAACACACGTCCGGAACCTGCGAAGTCAACCGCGACTCGATTGGCTACGTCTTCCAGGATGCGACCCTGCTCCCGTTCCGCACCGTGCAGCGCAACGTTGAGTTGCTTGCCGAGTTGCACGGTATTGACAAGGCGGAACGTCAGTCGCGTGCTGCACAAGCGATCGAGCTGGTCAATCTCACTGGTCACGAGCGAAAATATCCGAAGCAGCTCTCCGGTGGCATGAAGATGCGCTGCTCGCTGGCTCGATCGCTGGTGATGGACCCAGCGGTGTTCCTCTTCGACGAACCGTTCGGAGCGCTCGATGAGATCTCCCGCGAACGCCTCAACTCTGAGGTGCTCAGCCTGTTTCAGCGGCAGCACTTTGCCGCTCTGTTCATCACACACTCGGTGTCGGAAGCCGTGTTTCTTTCGACGAGGGTGCTCGTGATGTCAGCCCGACCAGGTCGCATCATCGACGACATTCAGATTCCGTTCTCGTACCCCCGTGAACACGACATCAGGTATGAAGCCGAGTTCGGAGAGATATCGGCGCGTGTCAGTCACGGTCTCAAGGCGGCACACGCGTGAGCGACCCCTTCGTCCCGACGACCGGCGCGGCTGGGGCCGCTTCGGTTCACGCACAAGACATGGTCGTGGCGACCTACGCCAACTCCGCAACGGGCTTCTCGGGGAAAATCCGCAAGTATGGACCCGTGCTCGTCGTCGCGGTCGGCATGATTGGCCTGTGGTACCTCGTGCATTACGTCGTGCTCGGTGAAAATCGGCGATTCATCATGCCGCCTCCTCATGCCGTCATCGACAAAGCGTTCATCAACGGCAAGGCTCGCAGCGAACTATTTACCGGATTCTTCAATACCGGCAAGGTTGCTCTGCTCGGCTTCATGTTTGCATCGCTGTTTGCGTTCATCTTGGCGGTGATCATGGCCTTCAGCAGAGTCATTGAGCGGGCGTTCTTCCCCTACGCCGTGATCCTGCAAACGATCCCGGTGATTGCCTTGGTTCCGCTGTTCCGTGTGTGGTTTGGTCCGACCGTCAAGACTCGCGTCATCACGTGCATCCTGGTAGCTATCTTTCCGATCATTACCAACTTCCTGTTCGGGCTCAAGTCGGTCGACCGCGGTCAGCTCGACCTGTTTACGCTGCACCGTGCGACCTGGTGGACCAAGCTCTGGAAGCTGCAAGTTCCGTCGGCACTGCCGTCGATCTTCACTGGGCTTCGGATTGGCGCCGGCCTATGCGTCATCGGCGCGTTGGTTGCCGATTTCTTCTTTACTCGCGGCGACCTCGGTCTTGGTCGCTTGATGAACAACTATGCGCTCGATCTTCTGTACGAGCGATTGTTCGGTGGCGTCTTCATGGCTTCGATGCTCGGAGTCGCCATCTACGCCCTCATTGGATGGATTGCGAACCGCGTTCTGCGTAGTTGGCACGACTCTGAGGCATCCGCGGCGTGAACCGCACCGAAACCAACCGCAACACCAACACCCATATAGGGGGATACAGATGATCATCAGCAAGAAGCGGGCACTAGCGCTCGCAATCCCATTCGTACTCGTCGCAGCAGCGTGCGGTGACGATGTTGTCGATGACGACGTCGAAACCGCTGTCGAATCGGCTGCGGACGACGCTCAGTCGGTGGCCGAGTCGGTCATCGACGACGCCGAATCGGTTGTCGAGGAAGTCGTCGATGAGGTAACCGACGAGGCCGTGTGTCCCACCAACCTCGTGATTCAGAGCGACTGGTGGCCAGAGGTCGAGCACGGCGGAACGTTTCAGCTGATCGGGACAGGTGGCACCTCGAACCCCGAGCTGTTCACCTACTCCGGCCCAATCCAGGAGCAGTACAAGGTCGGCGGTATCGAAACGGTCGAGTTCCGCGCCGGCGGCGACGCAATCGAGTTCCAACCGGTAGCCAGCGTCATGATGACCGATCAGGACATCACACTCGGCTATGTCAACACCGACGATGCAATCAGTTCCTCGCCGACCGTGCAGGTCACGGGCGTCGCTACGACGCTCGAAGTCAACCCACAGATGATCATGTGGGACCCGACACAGACCGAAATCGACAAGGCTGATCCAACCACGTTTGCCGCCTCAGGCAAGCGAGTCCTGCATTTCGGTGGTACGACATACATCGACTGGATGGTCGCCAAGGGTTACCTGACGGCCGATCAGAGTGACCCCAACTACGGTGGGGCACCGACTGATTGGATCACCGAGGGTGGTTCATTCATTCAGCAGGGTTTCGCCACAAACGAGATCTACAAGTATGAGAACGAGATCCCGTGGAAAGACGACGCCCCGGCCGATGTTGAGTTCATCACGATTCACGAACTCGGCTGGCAGCCATACCCGGCGATGTACACCGTCCTGACAGACCGGCTTGTGGACCTTTCGCCGTGCCTCACGGTGCTCGTACCGGTCCTCCAGCAGGCGTGGGTCGACTTCTTTTCCGACCCGACGGCCGTGTCCGACAAGATCATCGAGGTGGCAACGTCATACAACAACTACTGGACCGTTTCGGCTGAAATCAACGCCGCCGCTTTCCCTGTGATGGACGAGCTTGGCATCAATAGCAACGGTCCCGACGACACGTACGGCAATTTTGATGAGGCCCGCGTTCAGGCCTTGTTTGATGAGTTGGTTCCGATCATGGAGGCCGCTGGACTTCAACTTCCGGAGGGCTACACCGCCGAGTCGGCCTACACCAACGAGTTCATTGATCCGAGCATCGGTCGCTGATTCTCGATTGAAATGACAAGTGAGGGTCGGTCCGTTGGGTCGGCCCTCACTCGCGTCTTGGCTCAGTGCACGTAGGCGCAGAGGTCGAACAAGTTGCCCTCTGGGTCGGCCAGGTTGGCGATCGAGCCGTAGGACTCCATCCGAACCGGTGCCGTCAACACTGCTCCAAGGTCGATCAGCCTCGCCAACTCGGATTCGAACTCGTCGACCCTGCACGCCAGGTCAAGGTGGATGGTGCCGCGACGAGGCGTGCCGCGTTGCAGACCGAGCCGCCGGACGCCATCGCGGGTTGAGAGCACAACCCATCGGTCGATGTCCTCGCATTCCGACTCGATCAGGTCAAGCGCGGCACTCCAGAACCGTTGTTGCTTCTGAGAATCGAGGACATCGAGCGTGACGAGATCGAACCGTACGCTCACGACCTGATGACCGCCCCTGCCCGCTCGAGGATTACGTGGAGCAGGATGTTGGCACCTCGTTCGAGATCGTCCGGTGGCGTGTATTCGGCGATGTTGTGACTGAGGCCGTTTACCGACGGGACGAAGATCATCGAGGTCGGGCACACCCTGGCGAGCATTTGGGCGTCGTGGCCTGCGCCGCTTGGCATCCGCCGAACCGAACATCCGAGAGACTGTGCCGTCCGTTCGACGAGATCCACCATGCCCGGGTCAAAGTTGACGGGCTCGAACCGGGCTACCGAGCGGCTCGTGATCGTGACGCCTTCCGCTTTCGCCAGCCGGTCACATTCGGCGGCAAGTCGCCGCTCAGCCTCTTGCAGGACGAGTTCGTCGGTGTTACGCATGTCGATTGTGATCGTCACCTGCGACGGAATCACGTTCACCAGATTGGGGTGCACCTTGATCTGACCAACGGTGCAGACCTGATTGCCATCAAGTTCGCCAGTCAGTTGGCGTACGAATGTCGTGAGTGCTGCAGCCACGTAACTCGGATCGTGGCGTAGCCGCATGGGCGTCGTTCCGGCGTGCGCCGATTGACCAACGATTGTCAGTTCGGTCCACGAGATCCCCTGAACTCCCTCGACGACGCCGATCTCGACGCCTTCGTCCTCCAGCACCGGCCCCTGTTCGATGTGCAGTTCGACGTAACAACTCGGGAACATCGCACCCGGGCACGGCAGCGGCCCGCTGTAGCCGATTCGGTCAAGCTCGTCGCCAAGCCGAGCATTGTCGTCGGACGCCCGCTCGTCGAGCGCTTCTTCCAAGGCCAGGCCACCGACGTAGACCAGGCTGCCGAGCATGTCAGGGTGGAAGCGTGCGCCCTCCTCGTCCGTGAAGAATGCAACCGTCACACCTCGCGCTGTCGTGACGTTGTGCTGGATCAACGTCTCAATGACTTCGAGACCGCCCAACACGCCGAGATTCCCGTCGAACCGACCTCCCGTCCGGACGGTGTCGATGTGCGAACCGGTCATCACCCGCGCAAGGGTGGGATCGGCGCCGTCGCGAGTGGCAAACACGTTGCCGATCGCATCGATCTCGACACGTAATCCGAGATCGCGCATCCATGTGACAACCAGGTCGCGACCATCGCAGTCAGCGTCGGTTAACGCCAGGCGGGCACACCCACGTTCACCGTTCGGTCCGAGCACGGCACCGATCTCGCCGAGCACCTCGATCCGGCCGACAAGTCGGTCGATATCGATTCGCAGTGTCGTGATGTCGTTCATGGTGGTGTCGTTCATCGCCCGAACTCGAACGTGGCGATCTCGGCCAACGCTTCAGCAAATGCCGTGACGGCGGCTTCGAACAACTGCTCCCCCAGTTCGGCCGTGGCTGTAGTCGGATCACCGATGTGACCATCGGGCCCGAAATCGTTCGAGAGCCAGCCAAACCCGACCTTCCCGCCGAACTTCACGTACTTGTTGTGGGCAAGCTGTTGCGGCACGTTGCGGGTAGCGAGCGACATGTCAACCAGCTCGCGTGCCAAGTAGAGCATCAGTGAGGTCTCGTCGGTCCCACCGTGGATCCCCATTCCCAGCTCACCAGGTGCCGATAGACCGCCCTGGTCGGG
Source organism: Ilumatobacteraceae bacterium (assembly GCA_031416375.1). Taxonomy (GTDB): domain Bacteria; phylum Actinomycetota; class Acidimicrobiia; order Acidimicrobiales; family Ilumatobacteraceae; genus Ilumatobacter. Next base: position 23,626 of record JANOTN010000189.1, on the reverse strand, counting down.
GGGCACGCCCGGATGGGCGAGGAACGTCTGCAGGCCATGCGCCAGCCGGACCTCTCGATTTGCGACAGCAAGCAAGGCCGAGTTGCCGCCGTGTCCGTTGAACCACACGAGTTTGCGTGCCGGAGTGGTTGCGACGCAGCGGCCGATGTCGTCGAGCACGCCCATCATCGTGGCGTTGGAGAGCCAGATTGTCCCTGACGACCAGGCGTGCTCGTTCGACTTCGTGTATGCCAGCGACGGAAGCAACCACACATCGAGTGACTCACCGACTCGCTCGACCGCTGCCTCCGCCACCCGTTCGGCGATCAACAAATCCGTGCTGAACGGGAGATGCGGCCCGTGCTGCTCGATCGCTCCCAGCGGTTGCACAATGATCGACTGCGCGGTGACAGCCTCCGCCATTTGTGGAGCCCGCAAATCAGCCAATCGTCGTGTCACGCCGCAACGCTACTCCGAGCGTTGCTTCCAGGTTTTGTGGCAGCCGAAACGACGGCTTACGTCATGTCTCCTGCCGCAAAATTCTCCAACCGCAAACTTGGGTGGGGTATGGCTCGGGTTGGGTGGCGGGGCAGACTGGGGCGGTGCGGAACAGGCCGGTGTCACGTCATGATGACGACTACGACGCCATTGTGATCGGGGCTGGACACAACGGTTTGATCACTGCCGCATATCTTGCCAAGGCAGGTCTGTCGACACTCTTGATCGAGGCCCGCGACTCTGTTGGCGGCACCGCTTCGAGCGAACAGTTCTGTGGGGCGACGGTCAACATTTGTAACTGCGATCACATCACTTTTCGCACGACACCGGTGATCGAGGAGCTACGACTCGAACAGCACGGCCTCGAGTACCTCGATGTCGAGCCGGCGCAGCACCACATCGCCTGGTCAGACGGCGCGACTTGGACCCAGCACTTCGACGTTGACGCCACCCTTGACTCGATCGGAGGCATGTGCCCGAATGAGGTCGACGGCTACCGACGGTACCTAAAGGCCGCTCGGCCGGCCGTCAGCATGATCTTCGAGGCAGCCTCGGCCAGGCCAACAGCGAGATCTCTCACCAGCTTGGCGATCAAGAAACGAATGGCTGGCACGAAGTCGTTGATGCGGTGGAGTCGGCTCAGCGCTGCCGACGTTCTGCGAACATTCTTCGATCATGATGCGCTGGCGGGAACTGCTGCGGTCGGTGGTCCGATGGTCTGGGGTGTCAGTCCGGAACTGCCCGGTACTGGGCTCGGTGCGCTGTCGCACGCCATGCGTCACGTCGGCAAAGTCGGCCGACCCGTCGGCGGTAGCGGTGCGATGCCGGAGGCAATCCGCTCGGCATACGAGGCGGTCGGCGGGCAAGTGCGCACCGGCCTCCGGGTCGCCGAGATTCTGTGCGAAGCCGAAGCCGTCCGTGGCGTGAGGCTAATTGACGGAACCGAACATCGTTCACGAGTCGTGATTTCTGCCTGCGATCCGCACAGCACATTCCTTGAGTGGCTCAAGAACCCGCCGCCATCCGCCACCAAACTCGTCAATCGCTGGCGCAACGTCCCGCATCGTGACGGGTTCGAATCCAAGATCGACGCCGTGCTCACCACACCGCCGATCGTGGGAGTTGTAGGGGAACCAACGGCCTCCACGATGGTGGTCGCCCCTTCACTAGCCGAGATCGATCACGGCTACCGACTGATGTTGCAAGGCGAAGTGCTCGATCGGCCCGGGCTGCTGGTCAATGTTCCGACAGTGCTCGACCCATCGATGGCACCGGCTGGACATCCGGATCGGCACGTGCTCAGCCTCGAAGTGCTGTACACCCCGTACCGCCTCAAGGGTGGCTGGCCGAATTCCGGTGAACCGGCACGCTGGCTCGAACGATTCGCCGGTCTATGCGAGCCGGGGTTCCTTGATTCGATCGTTGAGTACCGGGCGATGACTCCCGACATCTACGAACGCGATTTTCACCTCCCTGCCGGCCATGCCACGAGTTTCGTCGGCGGTCCACTGGCTATCTTCCGCAGAAAGGACCCCGAACTCACGCACTACGAAACGGCAGTCACCGGGCTATTCATCACCGGTGCCGCCACATTCCCCGGTGCTGGAATCTGGGGTGCCAGCGGAAGAAACTGTGCCGCCGTCGTGCTTGACCGACTCGGCGTCGGGTGACGTCGCAGCCCGGCCGCGGAATGTAAACCACTGTCGTGTGGTTTGCTGGTGGTAACGCCCTCCTTGGGCGAAAGGACGAGAAACGAGACCATGATCACCGGTTCCCTCAGGCTTGGCCGAATCTTCGGCATTGCAACGAGTATCCACTGGAGTGTCGGCCTGATCGCCGTGCTGATCGGCACCAGCCTCAGCCGCGAAATCGGATGGCTGGCCGCCTCACTCGGCGTAGTGGCATTTCTGACCTCGATCCTCGTGCACGAGTTCGCTCATGCACTTACCGCCCGAAGATTCGGCGTCGGCACGATATCGATTCAACTTTGGGCGCTCGGCGGAGTTGCCCGGCTCGAACGCGAAGCGCCCTCAGCTAAGGCCGAGGGCTGGATCGCAGTTGCCGGCCCGCTCGCCAGTGTGCTCGTGTCGGTAACCAGTCTCGGCGCGTGGTTCGCATTTCGTGACAGCAACAGTGCTGGTGAGATTGTCGCCATGTTTGGCTGGCTCGGCGTCATCAATGCTTCAGTGGCGATCTTCAACCTGCTTCCCGGCGCTCCGCTCGACGGTGGTCGAATACTCAAGGCGGTTCGCTGGTCGATCCATGGCAACCGCCATCGTGCTGCCCGCGAGGCTGGTCGCGCGGGAATCTATCTGGGTTGGATGATCGCTGGGCTCGGCCTGTTTCTGGTGATGCGCGGCAATTCCGGTATATGGCTGATGGTCACCGGTCTATTCATCGCCACCAACGCCAAGGTCGAAATTGCCGCAGCCGAACTCGGCGAACGACTTGATGGTGTCAAGGTGCGTGACCTGACCTGGTTTGGTGTTGCGGAGGCTGGCACCGATATGGACGCCGATTCGATGCTCTGGCAGCGGGGCCGTCTCGGTCAGGCCGGTGGTGTCACCGTCACCGACGACCGAGGTGCACCTCAGGGTCTCGTGCTGGAGGAACAGCTCTGGGCGGTTCCCGCCCACGACCGACCGTGGGTGATGCTGACGCAACTGATGGTCCCGTTCGATCGCGTCGCTCAAGCGGGCCCAGACGAGGATTTGTCATCGGTACTCCCCCGGCTCAACCCTGCCCGCCCGGCGGTCACGGTCTGGCAGGACGGAAAGCTCGTTGGCCTGGTATCACCGAAACGGATACGCGAACGCCTTGGCGCAGAGCACTAGCCGTTACAAAAGGTGCCTGACACCATCTGTAACACCATCTGTAACGATCAGGCGTCGTGGACAGCCCAGTCGCCGCCGCAAGTAACCGAGGGGGTGACCGGTGGCTCAATCTGTAACGATCAGGCGTCGTGACAGCCCAGTCGCGCTTGGCGACCGGTGGCTTGTCGCTCCATGGGAAGTTGATCCACAGATCGGTGCGCTTCCACACGTAGTCGCATTTCACGAGCGAGTGTGACTTCTCGTAGATCACGGCTGTGCGGACGTCGCCGACCTTGCCCTCACAAAACTTTTCGACGCTCTTGAGCGTGTGCCCGGTGTCGGCGACATCGTCGACGATCAAAATTTGGGCATTGTGGAGATCGACGAAGTCGGGTGCAGGCGGCATGATCCGAGGGACTTCGAGTCGTTCGTCGACGCCGGTGTAGAACTCGACATTCATCGTGTAGGTATTCTTGACTGACAGCGCGTACCCCAACGCACCACCGATCAACAACCCACCGCGTGCGATGGACAGGATCATGTCGGGCTCGTACCCGTCATCAGCCACCGTCTGAGCGAGATCCCTCGACGCAACTCCAAACATCTCCCACGACAAGATTTCTCGCTCTTCCGACATGGATGGCGAGGTTATCTGCTTCGGCGCAGGGCGATGTCTTGGGGTCGGACTGGAACGCGGTTGAGTTCGACCTCCCGGCCGACTTGGCGCAGAGCGTCACGGATGGCGGCGACGATCGCTGGGGTGACGGAGATGCAGGGCGGTTCACCAACACCTTTAGCGCCGAGCGGAGCGAAGGGGTCCGGCTCTTCGATCAGCGTCGCCAGCACCGGTGGCATGTCGAGCATGGTGGGCAGCAAATAGTCGGTGAAGCTGGCGTTTCGGATCGTTCCGTCGATCTGGATGATCTCCTCCATCACCGCCAAGCCGAGACCCTGGGAGATACCGCCTTCGATCTGGCCAAGCACGGAGAGGGGATTCAGGGCGACGCCGACGTCTTGGGCGGTAGCAACCTGAATCACTTTGACCAGCCCAAGATCGGGGTCGACATCAACGACCGCACGGTGGGCCACAAAGGCGAACGCCGTATGGCAGTTGCCCTGCCCGTTCTCGTCCAGCTCGGCCGTCTCCGGATGGCGGTATTCGGCGGTCTCCTCGAACACGATGCCTGAGGACGCATCCTTGACCGGCACTCGCAGCGTTCTCATCGTGTCGATCACATCCGTTCCCTCGATCGCAAGAGACATCGCGTCGACGCCGTGGATTTCGCCAAGCCGACCGAATAGGGAATCACGTACCGCCGTGCATGCGGCGGCGACTGCTCCCCCACTCATCCAGGTTTGACGAGACGCTGACGTGGAACCAGCCGACCCGACTCCTGTGTCGATCCGGTCGATGATCACGTCCTCGACACCGAGAATTGTGCGTGCGATCTGAGCGGCGATCGTGACGAACCCCTGACCGACCTCCGACGTGGCGAACTTCAGATTGACCACGCCGTCGGCGAGTCGGCAACGGGCGGTCGAGTAATCGTCGAAGCCTTCCGAGTACATCAGGTTCTTGATTGCGACGCCGTAGCCGATCCCACGCACAATGTTGTGAGCATCAGCGGTTCGACCTGCACCTCCCGGCAGTCGCATCACGTCCCGGTCAGAACCACCGACTGGCTCATCGGGGAAGGGCAGTGCCACAGTCTCGCGAATGCAACGCTCGACGGGTGCAACGTTCTCGACTACCTGACCGGTAATCAGTCTGTCGCCAGTGCGCATGGCGTTGCGTAGGCGGATCTCGATCGGGTCGAGCCCACAGGCGTCGGCCAGTTTGTCCATTTGAGATTCGTGAGCAAAGCAGGCCTGTACGACGCCGAAGCCTCGCATCGCGCCGCACGGCAGATGGTTGGTTCGAATCGCCCACCCTTCGACGACCGCATTCGGGCAGCGGTACGGGCCTTGTGTATGCGTAATGGCGTTCAGTAGCACGGCGGACGACGTGGAGGCATATGCCCCACCATCGAACACGAAGCGGGCCTCGATCTTGACGATCTCGCCGTCAGATCGAGCGTGGTGGCGCATCCAGATTGATGCCGGATGCCTGTGGACATGACCGACAAAGCTTTCCGCTCGGGTGTAATGAATCCGGACCGGGCGGCCAAGCCGTAACGCCAGCAGGCATGCGTGCACCTGCAACGAGATGTCTTCGCGAGCACCGAATGCGCCGCCGACTCCACCGAGCACCAACCGAACCTGCCGCTCTGGCAGTCCTAGACAGGCTGCGATCTGTTTGCGATCCTCATGAAGCCACTGAGTGGCGACATGCAATTCGACGCCGCCACCACCGGAGTCGGGGATCGCCAGCGCCGCCTCAAGGCCGAGGAACGCTTGGTCCTGCATGCCGATTTCGTACCTGCCCTCAACAACGACATCGCCGTGTGCTGCTACATCGCCGCACACGATTCGTTGATGACGCAAAATGTTTCCATTGGGATGAATCGGTGCCGTCAGTCCTGTGATCACCTCCTCGACATCGAGTATCGGCGCAAGCACCTCGTACTCGACAACGATCGCCGCCAGCGCCAGCCGACACGTTTCCGGATGATCGGCGGCGACGGCGGCGACAGGTTCACCGACATACCGAACGCACTCGCCGGCGAACACCGGCTGGTCCTGGTCGATCAACCCATAGGTCATCACACCGGGCACGTCGGAGGCCGTAATCACCGCTTCGACCCCGGCCAACTTCCACGCCGGGGACACATCGATCCGAACGATCCGGGCGTACGGATGCGGGGAGCGCAGCGTGGCACCCCACAAGACGCCGTCGCCGCCAAGGTCGGACGAGAACTCGAACGTGCCCTGCGTCTTGGAGATTCCGTCAGGTCGCGTTGGCGACGTACCGATCACACCGTCACGAATCCGTGTTGGAGCGTCGATCGCCGTCATGGCGCCTCCCGATCCATCCGACGGGCGACCGAGACACGCTGGATGGCCTCGATGATTCGCCCGTAGCCAGTGCACCGGCATACGTTGCCTGACAGTTCCTCCCGAATCTCGATCTCGGACGGATTGGAGTTGCGATCCAGTAGGTCGTGGGCGGCGATGATCAGTCCCGGCGTACAGAATCCACATTGCACAGCACCAGCATCGACGAACGCTTGCTGGAGGTCAGTCGGTGTCCCATCTGGCGAGAGGCCTTCGACGGTGACAATCGGTTGACCTACGGCCGACGCAGCCATGACGAGGCACGAGCAGACCAACCGATCGGCGATCTGAACCGAGCACGAGCCACACTCCCCCTGCTCGCAGGCGCCCTTGGCGGCCCGCAGACCAAGCCGTTCCCGCAACACATACAGCAGGTTCTCGCCGATCCAGGCGTCGCCGACCTGTCGATCGGACCCATTCACGTGCAGTGTGTAGTGCATGCTCATGAGTCTGGAAAGGCTCTCTGCAACAGGCGGCTCGCCATCACCGTGACCGCGTGACGGCGATACTCGGCAGTCGAACGATGATCGGTAATCGGTCGGCTCGATCCCGCAGCGAGCGCACCGAACCGGCGTACCACGTCATCGGCGACGCTCATCTCAGACCAATCGACTGACTCGACCGCAAACATTTCTGCAGCAGGACACCGAACGACGGTCGGTGCGACTGAGCCGAGTGCAAGCCGAATCGAACGTGCTGGCTGATCGACCGCCAGACATGCACTGGCTGTCGCGATCACCATCGCGTTACGCACTCCGACTTTGCTGTAGCCCTGCCAACCATCAAGAATTGGCAGATGAATTGCGCCGATGATCTCGCCCGGCAGCAATCCTGTTCGCTTGACGCCGACCATGAAGTCAGCCACCGGGAGCGAACGTCGTCCGTTGATTGAGACCATCTCGACAACAGCCTCGAGCGCCGCCAGCACCGGCAACCCGTCGCCTGCGGGCGAGCAGGTGCCGAGATTGCCCCCAACGGTGCCTGCGTTTCGAATCTGGGGACTGCCAACGGTTCGAGCAGCCTCGGCAAGCGCCGGCACCCACGAACGAATCGGGTCGTGTTCGATCTCTGCCCACGTCACTCCCGCACCAAGTGTCAGTCGACGATTCGCCAGGTCGACCGTCCAGGAGGTCAGTTCCGGCACCTGGGCAAGCGCGATCACGGCCCGTTGCCCGTCAACCGACAGAGTCCGCCGGCGCTCGTTGACTTCGACCATCACATCGGTTCCACCTGCCAGTAGCAGCGCGCCGGGATTCGCCTTGATCTGATCAAGGGCCATCGCCAGTGACGTGGGTGTCAGCATGGTCATCGCAGACGACTGTACAAAACGTCAACACTGCCAGCGAGTCATGCCCGTCCGGCTGACCGAGCTTTAGCTCACGACGAGGCCTTCGACACCTTCCTCGGCGGGTGGATACTGCGGATCGATGCGTTCCAGGTGATGCCGCAGAATCTTGGCGATCACGAGGTTCCGGACCCATTTGCTATCGCCCGGCACCACATACCAAGGTGCATCATCGGTTGACGTTTTGCAGATCGCGTCCTGAAACGCGTCCTGGTAGTCGTCCCAGAGGGCCCGGTCGTCGAGATCTCCGAGTCGGAACTTCCTACGCTCATTCGGGTCGTCGATCCGATCCTGCAATCGCAACCGCTGTTCCTGCTTCGAAATGTTGAGAAACAGCTTGACTATGTGGGTCCCCTCGTCAGTGAGGATTTGCTCGAAGTTGCGAATGTGCTCGTAACGCCGCTTCCAGACCTTTTCCGGAGCGAAACCCTTGACCCGAACAACGAGTACGTCCTCGTAATGACTCCGGTTGAAAATCCCGATGATGCCCTTCGCCGGGCAGTCGGCATGGATCCGCCAGAGATAGTCGTGTGAGAGCTGCTCCTCCGAGGGAACGCCGAATGCGTTCACGCGAACACCGGCTGGGTTGACTCCGGTGAGCACTGATCGGATTGCCCCGTCCTTCCCGCCGGCGTCGATCGCCTGAATCACCACCAGCATCGCCGCTCTGGATTCGGCGAACAGGCGGTCCTGCAATTCCGCCACTCGCTCCATCTCTTGGGCAAGCTTGGCGACGGCCCACTGCTTGTCCCAACCGAAATTCTCCTCAGGCCGGTGACGTGACAGCTCGGTCGACTTGTCACCTACACACCGCTTGATCACGTCATCTGGCATCTGCAAACCGTAGCCCGCACAAGATCAAGATCGGCCGAAACAATCCGACTTGGTACGTGCGCCGGTCGAAAGAGGGTGTAACGTCCGTCACACTTCGGCGGGATCAACCCGCTGACGATTCCAGGGGGAATGTCACGATGAAGTCACTTCGTCGGTCGCGGGCACGTCATTTGGTCGTGCCGTTGATTGCAGCAATGATTGCCGCGTCGTGCGGCGGTGGCGATGGCGAAAGTGTCGCCGAACAAGACCCGGCGACCGAGGAGACCGACACGGCCGAGTCAACTGGCGGTGAGGTGTCCTCCGCAACCGAACAGTCCGAGGAGCCGACCCCGGAGGAAAGCTCGAGCGTCGGCCCCGTCGTCGAAACGCTCCCGCCGGAGACCCTGCCGCCCGAGCCTGTGGCAGGTGGCACACTCCGTGTCGGCATTCTCGCTGAGGCGGGCGGTCTCAATCCGGCAATCTCGAGTTTTTCCGCCGTCGGCTACATGATGGCCAACGCCGTCTTCGACAACCTCGCCGTGTACGCCGCTGACGGCACCGTCGTGCCGTACCTGGCGGAATCGTTTACTCCGAGCGACGACTTCCAGTCATGGCAGATCAAGGTCCGTGAAGGAATCACGTTCCACGATGGCGAACCGCTCAACGCCGATGCGTTGATGGCGAACGTCACGGCACAGTTGACCGGTCCTTTGGTCGGGATCGCCGTCAGGGTCTTCCTCCCGACCGAGGGTGCCGTCGAAAAGATCGACGATATGACGATCCAAGTCAACCTGCTGCAGCCGTCGGCATACTTTCCTTCGGTGCTCACGAATCAGTTGGGGATGGTCGCATCACCGAAGTGGCTGGCTGCGGCGGCTGTCGACCCGACACTCAACCAAGAGCCCGTCGGCACCGGCCCGTTCGTCTTTGACAGCCGCACCGAAGACTCGGTGACTCGGTTCGTCCGCAACGAGACCTGGTGGGGCGGAGACGTCCTGCTCGATGCCGTCGAGCTGTACCCGGTCGAGGACGGCGCGTCACGTGCCGATCTGTTCTTCGGCGGTGAGCTCGATGTGATTCAGACAACCGATCAAGCTGACATTCTCGACCTGCGCGACGACGAGACCGTCCAGCACCTGTTCGACGACTCCGGCGAAGAGTCGTTTGCAATGCTCAACACGGCCAGCCCGCCATTCGACGACATCCGTGCCCGTCAGGCGTTGACGTTTGCGACTCCGGTCCAGAACTATGTCGATCTGATCGGGCTCGGTGTTGCCCGTGCAGCCAACTCGCGGTTCATTCCCGAGAGCCCGTTCTCGAACCCCGATGTCGTCCAGGAAGGCGATGATCCTGGGAAGGCGTTGTCGCTTGCCACCGAGTACTGCGCCGATAAGGGCGACGCAGTCAACACCGTTACCGGTCAATCAACGTGCACCAACGGCAAGATCAACATCGAGTTCCAGTACTCCGGCCCGTCGGTCGTTCAGGACCGCATCGCCGAAATCCTCAACGAGGGCTGGAGTGAGGCGTTCAACGTGACGTTCGATGTGATCCTCGAAGACGAGCACATCAACCAAACTGCGTTCGGTCAGTACAACGTCAACACGTGGCGTCAGTTCGGCGCAGAGGATCCGTACTACGACAACCTCTGGCTCGGCTGCTCGTCGATCGGTGGAATCTCACTGAACTGGCCTCGCAACTGCGACGAGGAGCGTGACGCCGTGCTGCTGGCAGCCCAGTTGGAACCGGATGCCACCGCTCGTGCGGCCCTCTACCAACAAGCCGAACAGATGATTCACGACGCGTACACGTACATCTTCTTCATCCACTCGACCTGGGAAATCGGTCTCCAGGAGAACGTTCACGGCGCGTGTAGCAAGCTCAGTCCCGAAGGCGTTTTGATGAAGTGCGCCGTGATCGGAAGAATCTGGTTCGACACGATCTGGCTGGACTGATCGAACCCAATGAACTACTGGTTGCAACGTTTGGGCATGGCAGTTCTCCTGCTGCTTGCTGTCAGCGCCCTGACGTTTGGGTCAATGAACGTCCTCGGTGACCCGCTCTTCAACATCCTCGGGCCGATCGCCAACGACACCACAAATCCAAGAAGCGTTGAGCTGATCGAAAAAGCCGAGGCCGAATACAACCTGGACAAACCGCTCCCCGAGCGATATGTCCGGTGGCTCGGCGGTTTCGTCACGGGTGATCTCGGTGTGCAGTTCAGCAGCGATGGGCAGCCCCCCGTTTCCGGGCTGATCGAAGAACGCTTACCTAGATCGTTCACGTTGCTCGTGATGGCTCAGATCCTCGCCGCCGCAATGTCGATTCCGTGGGCGCTATGGTCAGCCTCACGGGCGAATTCAATGATCGACCGCTCGTCGACGTTGATGACATTTCTCGTCATCGCGCTCCCGACGTTCGCGCTCGGCGTGATTCTCAAGTTCATTTTCGCGATAAAACTTGGTTGGTTCCCGCAGCGCTACATCGCAGGTGACCCAACCTTCACGCATCTCAAACAGTTGTTCCTGCCGGCGCTGACGATTGCGCTGCCGGCGGCGGCGATCTATCAGCGGCTACTACGAACAGACCTGATCACGACGCTCCAGGAGGACTTCATCCTGATGGCTCGCAGTAAAGGTGTCTCGCGTCGGAATGTCTTGTTCAAGCACGCTCTAAGGCCGTCGCTGTTCTCATTCGTCACCGTGTTTGGCATCAACACGGGTGCGTTGATCGGTGGTTCACTCATCGCCGAAGGAATCTTCGGCGTTCCCGGGCTTGGTAGTGCAATTGTCGAAGCCGTTGCGCGAGAAGACTTTCCCGTCGTCTTGGCGATCGTGATGATCATCGCCGCCACGTTCGTGCTCGTGAATCTGGCGGTCGATGTGGTGTATTCGATCATTGATCCGCGAGTGCGTCGATGAGCGAGATCACTGTCGTCGATCAAGTCGTGACGATCGAGGCAAACCCAGACGCCGCCGAGCCACGTCGGCTTGGGCTTGTGTTTTGGGTCTGTGTTGGTTGGATCGTGTTGATCGCGCTCGCCGCAGCTTTGGCGCCATGGCTTCCGCTCAAGGACCCGGATAAGAATTTTCTCGTACGCGGCGATCGGCCCCCATACTCACCGTCGGGTACCCACTGGTTCGGGGCCGACCAGGACGCCAGAGATGTGTTCTCGCGAACAATCTTTGGGGCCAGAATCTCGTTGATCGTCGGATTCGTAGCGATTGCCTTTGGCATGATTGTGGGCGGCACGCTCGGCATCATCGCCGGGTATTTCCGGGGATGGTGGGATCGGATCATCACCTTCTGCTTTACGGTGCTGCTGTCGTTCCCCTCACTCGTCCTGGCAATCCTGATCACCACGTTGATGGACCGCAGTCTCGTGACGATCTCGTTGACGCTTGGATTCCTGGCCATCGCACCGGTCGGTCGCCTCGCACGCGCGACCACTATCCAATACGCCGACCGCGAGTTCGTCGTCGCCGCCCGCACGATGGGTGCCAAGCACCCTCGGATCATCATCAGAGAGTTGCTACCCAACGTCGTGATACCAATGGGTGCGCTGGCACTGCTCGGGATGGCGGTGGCGATCGTCGCCGAAGGGGGGCTGGCGTTTCTCGGACTGTCGATTCAAGATGGCGAGAGTTGGGGCAAGCTGATCTTGCTCGGTTCCGGCACTCGGGAACTGGAAAAGGCACCTTGGATTGCGTTTGCGCCGATTCTGATTCTGTTCCTTACGGTGGTCGCGTTCAACTTCGCCGGCGACAAACTCCGGGCCCATTTCGATGTCAAGGAGATCGCACTGTGACCGGCCTACAAACCGAGGGCCGCATCAGTGACGGAACGCTGCTTGATGTGGCCGACCTGAAGACTCACTTCCGCACGGAACGTGGTCTCGTGAGAGCCGTTGATGGAGTCACCTTCACGCTCGAGCGCGGTAAGGCGCTCGGTGTGGTCGGCGAGTCCGGTTCAGGAAAGACCGTCTTGAGCCGCGCAATCATGGGCCTACTCCCGTCTACCGCGGTGTTGAACGGATCGGTCAAATTCGCCGGGCAGGAAGTACTCGGGCTCGGTAGCAAGCAGATGCGCCATCTGTGGGGTCGCGAGATGTCGATGGTGTTCCAGAACCCGATGGTGTCGCTCAACCCATTGATGCGGATCGGCAAGCAGATCATCGAGCCGCTTCAGATTCACCTCGGGATGGACAAAACCGACGCCAAAGCGACCGCTGAGCGGTTGCTTCGTGACGTTCGGATTCCAGAACCGGAGAAACGGCTGAACCAGTATCCACACGAGCTATCCGGCGGAATGCGCCAACGCGTGATGATCGCAATCGCGCTCGCCTGTGGTCCAACCTTGCTGTTCGCCGACGAGCCGACTACGGCGCTCGACGTCACTGTCCAGGCCCAGATCCTCGAACTGATTGCCGAGCAACGCAAAGACCGCAACATGTCAGTGATTCTGGTCACCCACGATCTCGGTGTCGTGGCAGGTCACACCGATGAGATTGCCGTGATGTACGGCGGGCGGCTAGTCGAGAAGGCACCGACCAAGAAACTCTTCGCCAACATGAAGATGCCGTACACGATGTCGTTGATGCGCAGCATCCCGAAGATCGAAGACCCCAGCCACACGCGTCTACTCACGATCCCTGGACGGCCGCCAGACCTTGTTCATCCCCCCAAGGGATGTCGTTTCGCTCCGCGTTGCGCGTACGCACGCGACAAGTGCCGCACTGATGATCCACCGCTCGTCACCGCCGAGACCGCTGACCACGTCTACGCCTGCTGGTATCCCGTCGGGTCGCCTGAATTTCAAGAACGCGATGTCGAAGTAATGATCCAACTCGGCCAAACAGCGAAGACGTCCTAGTGGCCGGAACTGGAAAGGCCCACCTGCGCGACGGCGACACCGTGCTGCGAGTCGAAGACCTTGTCGTTGAGTTTCCGATCGGTCGCAGGGGCAAAGTCAGCGCCGTCGCCGGTATCAGTTTCGACGTGTTGCGCGGCGAGACACTTGGGATAGTCGGCGAATCCGGCTGCGGTAAGTCGACGACCGGTCGAGCGATCATGCAGATCAGCAAGCCGACTGGTGGTTCGGTTGTTTTCGAGGGCACCGACCTGACGCAGTTGAAGTTCGAGCAACTCCGGGCGGCGCGCACCAAAATCCAGATGATTTTCCAAGATCCGATCTCGTCGCTCAACCCGCGCCGAACCGTGCGTGACAGCGTGATGGATCCACTTGATATCTGGAGCAGAGGGACCAAGGCCGAGCGAGACACGGTCGTCGACGAAATGCTCGAAAATGTTGGGATCGACCCGCAGCGCGCGGCTGAGAGCAGGCCTCACCAGTTCTCAGGTGGCCAATGTCAGCGCATCTCGATTGCGCGGGCACTGGTACTCGACCCGACGTTGATCATCTGCGACGAACCGGTTTCTGCGCTCGACGTTAGCGTTCAAGCTCAGGTGCTCAACCTGCTCGAGGATCTCAAAGCCGAGTACGGGCTGACCCTGATCTTCATTGCCCACGACCTGGCGGTCGTCAAAAACATCAGCGACCGAGTAGCCGTAATGTATCTCGGGAAGCTCTGCGAGGTGGCCAGCAGCGACGATCTGTACAGCCGCCCGGCGCATCCATACACGAGGGTCCTGATCGATTCGATCCCGGTTCCCGACCCCTCGGTCGAAGTGCTCGGCACCACGATCACCGGCGAGCCGCCATCTCCGGTCAACCCACCCTCAGGGTGCCGGTTCCACCCGCGCTGCCCGAGTGCCGACGAGGTCTGCCAGACGACCGAGCCGATTATGCGGCCACTCGGCAGCGGCCACTTCGTAGCATGCCATCACCCACTCGTGACGCCCGTGGAGGTTGTTTAGCAGTCGGACAAGGCAGCCAGCGCAGCACACAGTTCATGGTGGCGTCCCCCGAGCGAGCCGAGGACACGGAGCCAGGGTATACCACTTGTGGGATGCAATGCTGCATTCAACTCGATCGCTTGTTGTGCCGCTGATACCGTCGGATGCGATGCCATCCTTTGTTGCCGTCGATGCTCCGAGGTCGCTTCGATCGACCCTGGCGGCCTACCAAGCGGGGCTCGGGGATCCGACGACCCGATTGTCGGACAACCATTTCCTCCACGCCACGTTGACACCCAACGGTCCCGCAACTTTGCGGCTTGATTGGGCACGTGATCCAGCGTCAGTTTCCGACGCTGGATTGGTCACCGAGGCATGGGGGCCCGGTGCTGACTGGTTGTTGGCGCGTGTTGACAGGCTCACAGGCACCTGTGACCAACCAGTTCGATGCAACGATGGGCACCCGGTCGTCGAGCGGGCACTGCGACTGAACCAGCACCTCCGGATCGGCACCAGCGGCGGGTTGTATCACCTGCTCCTGTCGACGATCATCGCCCAACGGATCACGGCCGGCGAGGCACTCAAACAGTGGCAACGGCTTGTCTGGAAACTCGGTGAGCCGGCGCCCGGCCCACTCGGCATCATCGGTCAACTTCGGCTTCCTCCCAGCCCGGAAGCACTGCGGGGTAGGCCGGCCTGGTGGTTCCACCCACTTGGGATCGACGCAACGCGCGCGCAGACACTCACTGAAGTCGCCCGCCACGCCGACAAGCTATGGAGTTGGGCGCAAGCCGGAACTGACGTTGCGGCCACGAAGCTGGCATTCATCCCTGGAGTGGGTCCGTGGACGATCGGCTCGGTGCTCGGGCCCGCACTCGGTGACCCAGACGCCGTCACAGTCGGAGACTTTCATTTTCCGAATGTTGTTGCTTGGGCGCTGGCCAACGAACCGCGGGCCACAGACGCACGCATGCTCGAACTGCTGGAGCCATATCGAGGTCAGCGCGGGCGAGTGCTGTCGGCGATCGTGAGTACGGCCCGAGGCGCACCGGCGTTCGGTCCTCGAAAGCGAATTGTCCCGATCGCCAGGTTGTAAGACCCCAAACGGTTGGGCCGGATAACCTCGCTCCTCGTGTCTGACCCGACGACCAATGTGAGCCGTCGCGGTCATATTACTGCGCTCGACGGGCTTCGTGGCCTGGCGGTCATCGCAGTCCTGTTCTTCCACGCCGGCAAGTTGCCTGGCGGATTCTTGGGTGTCGACCTGTTCTTCGCGCTCTCGGGTTTCCTGATCACATCGCTGCTACTCACCGAGGTTGAGTCCACCGACCGAATCGACTTGTTGGCATTCTGGGCCCGCCGATTCCGCCGCCTACTTCCCGCCGTGGTGCTGCTCCTGGTCGTGGTGACCGTGATCACGACGATCGTCGCCTCCGTGCCAGAGCGGGCGGCAACGATTGACGACGGGCCCTGGGTGCAGGTGTACCTCGCCAACTGGCACTCGATCGCCGGTGGGGCCGGCTACTGGGCTTCGTTCGACCTGCCGCGTATGTTCGGCCACCTCTGGAGCCTGGCGATCGAGGAACAGTTCTACGTGGTGTGGCCGATGATTGTCGCCTTAGTTGCGTGGCGCAGCAGGCACGTCGATCGAACCGTGATCACCGTGTGCGTCGTTGGATCAGCACTCTCGTTGGCCCAGATGATCCGCCTGTTCGATACAGATGACCCGAGCCGGGTCTATATCGGCACCGATACGAGGGTCAGCAGCGTGCTGCTCGGTGCCCTGTTCGCGGCGGCCCCGCTACGAACTGGTGTGGCGAAGCTGACCGCACAGTACCGACGAGCGTTCACGATTATCGCCGCGTCGATCGT
Organism: Ilumatobacteraceae bacterium; assembly: GCA_031416375.1. GTDB lineage: Bacteria > Actinomycetota > Acidimicrobiia > Acidimicrobiales > Ilumatobacteraceae > Ilumatobacter. The sequence continues at coordinate 7,457 of JANOTN010000189.1, read as the reverse complement.
TGTGGTGCTGGCCATCTCGTGGTGCTTCGTCGATGGCCCCGAGTCGCCGTGGCTCTTCCGCGGGGGCCTCTTCGTGCATTCGTTGCTGTCAGGACTACTTGTTGCCGGTTGTGTGGCGAGTCCTGATGCCATGCTGTCACGAATGCTCGGTTGGTCGCCGCTGCGAGCGATTGGCGAGATGTCGTACAGCCTGTATCTCTGGCATTGGCCGATCTACATATTGTTGTCGGAGGAACGCGTCGGCCTGTCAGGTTGGCCACTGATTGGGATTCGCATCGTCGCCTCATTCGTCGCAGCAGCGCTTTCGAAGCGCCTCGTCGAGGACCCGATCCGCTTCCGTGCGGCGTGGGCGCGTGGGCGCAGAGGCGTGATTTCGCTCGGAGCGGCAATGCTCGCTCTGGCGGTGTTCTGGCTGGCGATCCCCTACCCGACGACGGAAACCGCGGCCTTCTCGCTGGATCAGTTGACGACAGCCACCACCGCCGCCACCACGACCACCACGACTACGCCGGCCGCAACAATCCGGCCCACAGTTCCAGCCGACGCATCTGTAGTCGCGAATCCCACCGACACCTCGACAACAACCAGCAGCACAACGACGAGCAGCACAACGACCACGAGCACGACCGTTGCGCTTGAAACCGCGGACATCTTCGGCACCCCGCAACGAGTGTTGGTGGTTGGTGACTCGGTCGCGTTCGACCTCTGGCCGGGGGTCAGCGCCGCCTTGATCGCCAGCAATCTTACCGTCGACAGCTATGTCGTCCCGGGCGCAGGCTTGCTCGACACCAAGTACGAATCATCCGCCGCGATCGAACAAGCGGTCGCCGATTTCGGTCCCGATCTGGTCGTCTATCAGGCGTCACTGTGGGATTTCGGAACGGTGGATGAGCAACGCCTCGCCTACCAACGATTCACCGACTCGGTTATCCAACGCGGGGCCTCGTTGGCGTTGATCACGATCCCTGCGCTCCGAGAAGACCAGCAAAACGACGAACTGAACACGTTGGGCGGCGTCATGGCCGAGATCGCCGAGCAGCACCCCGAGGCAGTAGTGGTTCTGAACAGCGACGGTGCCTGGGGTCCAATGTTTGATCAGGACGTCAACGACGACCTCGTCCCAGAACGCAAGCCCGACGGGGTTCATGTCTGCCCTTCGGGAGTGGCGATGTACGCCAACTGGCTGTTGGGTGAATTGGCTGGGAGATTCACCGGGTTCGTTCCGGCGTCGCTCGCCACCTGGGCTGGTGGAGCGTGGATCGATGACCCGCGCTACGCCACTCCGGTTGGTATTTGTGCATTGCTGAGGTGAATAGAATGCCGACGCTGATGGCTGATATCCGCAACGCATCTTGGTGGCGGATGTTCCGGCACGCGCTACCGATCTACGTTCTGTCGCGACTGTGTGTGGTTGCTGGTGCGGCCGTGGTTGCCGCCGAACTTCGTCACGACGCCAACTTCGCCATCGAGAATGGTCTTGAGCCAGATCCTGACGGTCTCAACGCTGCGGGTAGTGCCGTTGGACCTATCACCAATGTGCTCACATCGTGGGACGGCCTGTGGTATATGGACATAGTCCGACACGGGTATCCGACGTCGATTCCACCGGATATCACGTACTTCCAGAAGGAGGCGCGTGCGGCCTTCTTTCCGCTGTTTCCGATGCTCGGACGCGGCGCTAGTTGGCTGATCCCAGGCGGAGACACCTTTGCGGTGTTAGCCCTCAACGTCGTGCTCGGACTTGTCGCCGTGATTTTGATTGGCTTACTCGGCCAGCGCCTGTACGGCGAACGGGTTGGCAAGACCACGGCGACGCTCGTAGCGATGTTCCCCGGCAGTTTCGTGTTGTCATTCGCCTACGGCGAGGCGCTGATGCTCGTGCTGGCGGCAGCCTGCATGTTGTGCCTCCACGACCGTCGGTGGTTGACCGCCGGTCTGTTCGCCGCGCTCACGACCGCCACCCGACCGAACGGCGTGGCAATCGTCGTTGCCTGCGCAGTCGCCGCGGTGCTCGCGATTCGCGAGCACCGAGAACGTAACTGGCAGCCGTTGGCGGCCGTTCTACTTTCTCCGATCGGGTTCATCGTCTTTCAGGTCTGGCTGGGGCAACACACAGGCGAATCTGGTGCCTGGTTTCGGGTCCAGCGCGAGGCGTGGGGTGAAGGTGCGAGTTTCGGTTGGACGGCAATCAAGAACACTGGTGAAGCATTCAGCGCTCCGTTGACTTCGCCGACCGACACAATTACGGCAGTCAGCTTCCTCGCCACGCTCGTGTTGCTTTGGTTGGCGTGGCACGCCCGGATGCCGTGGTGGATGAATGCCTACTCATTGACCGTCGTGGCGCTGATGCTCGCCCCGGCTACTGTCACGGCCCGACCGCGTTTCGTGTTCACCGCGTTTCCGTTGCTGATCGCGGCCGCCCGCTGGTACGAGGATCGACGGCGAACCGATGACTCGTTGTGGCCGGTCACCATGGCCGCATGTGGAGCCGGGCTGGCGACGCTCGCTGGTCTCTACGGCGTCTACGGCGCAATTCCGTGAGTGACTCGCCGGGATCCTTGTTCGAACGACCAGTCGTCCGAACTGGGCTGCTGCTGGCGATCCTTGCCTACGTTCCGGCTCTCACCGCTGCCCCCGGTCGGATGCCGGCCGACAGCAAGCTCTACCTGTACCTGAATCCAGGCCGCTTGATGGCGGATGCGGCATCGACTTTTGATGCTCGCCAGTTCGCCGGATGGGTACCTCACCAACACATCTCGTACCTCTGGCCGGCGGGGCCGTGGTTTTGGATGTTCGACTCACTCGGAGTGCCCGACTGGGTCGCCCATCGGTTGTGGATCGGCTCATTGATGGTCGCCGCCGGGCTCGGAGTCAGGTGGTGCGCTCGGTTACTCGGGCTGGCACCGTTCGCCGCTGCTGCTGCCGCCGTTGTGTATCAGGTATCGCCGTACGTGCTGCCCTACGTGTCGCGCACCTCCGTGATGCTGCTCCCTTGGGCAGGGCTCGGCTGGATTGTTGCGTACACGATTCGAGCGACACGCAGACAGACTTGGGGCGACCCGGCGGCGATTGCGCTCGTCGTGTTCACGGTCGGGTCCGTGAACGCCACCGCGTTGGTAATGATCGTTCCGGCACCTGCCCTGTGGCTTGTACACGCCGCCTGGCAGCGGACGATTCCGTGGCGTGGTGCCGTCGCGGTTGCCATCAGGGTGAGCTTGCTGTCGCTCGGTGTGTCGGTGTGGTGGATCGTGATGCTGTCGATCCAGGGCAGGTTCGGCGCAGACGTTCTCCCCTATTCGGAGTCACTTGCCGACGTGTCGTTGACGGCGACCTCTTCAGAGGTTTGGCGCGGCCTCGGCTACTGGCTCTTTTACATTCGTGACCCGTACGCGGCGACCACGACCGAGTCGCTGCGATACCTCTCGTCCACCCCGTCGATCTTCGTCAGTTATCTGCTGACGATCGTTTGCCTTGCCGGATTGGTGTTCGTGCGATGGTCGCACCGTCGATTCGCTGCCCTACTCGTCGCCGTCGGCGCGTTGCTCGCCGTGGGCGTCCACCCGATCTCCGACAAATCCCCGCTGATGCGGATTCTGGCCGGTGACGACGACTCCGGGCTAGCGCTGGCGTTGCGAAGCAGCACACGTGCGTTACCCGTGATGGTGCTCGGGCTGGCGCTGGCGGCGGGCTCACTGGTTTCGTCGTTTGAGGGTGTGCGACTCCCCCGTAGGCGATGGCGGATTGACTTCCTGAGCGCAGGAGTCGTCGGGGTGCTCGCCATCGTGAACCTACCGTCACTGTGGAATGGAGCCTTCGTCGATCCAGCGTTGACGCGCGACGAGGCACCACCTGAGGCTTGGCTCGACGCTGCAGCAGCGCTCGACGAAAGTGGTGCGGGCGGGCGTGTTCTCCAGTTACCAGGTGCCGAGTTTGGTGCCTATCGATGGGGATACACCGTTGACCAACCACTCCCAAGTCTGACCGAGAAACCGCTCGTGACCCGCGACCTCCTGCCGCTCGGGTCACCCGCAGCGATGGACCTGCTGTTCGCACTTGACGATCGAATCCAGGACGGTGCGCTTGAGTCGGCAGCGATTGCGCCGACCGCTCGGCTGCTCGGCGTCGACACCATCTGGATGACCAACGATTTGGCGTTTGAACGCTTCCAATCGGCGCGACCAGAAGTCGTGGCCGATGTCGTCGCCAACGCCCCAGGAGTCAGCGGGCCTGAGCAGTTTGGCGACCTGTTCCTCAACAGGCCAGACGTGGCGATGACTGACGAGCGCGCCCTCGGCGACACGCGTGTGGGCGAACCGATCGTGCCGGTCGAATTGTATGCGATCGAGCAACCAGGTTCGGTCGTGAGGGCTGTCGACACCTCGGTGATCGTGTCGGGAAGCGGAGACGGGCTGATCGACCTGGCGGCTGCAGGGCTGCTCGATGGCAAGCAACTCGTGCAATACAGCGCTTCATTGTCAGGGGAGTCGCTGGACTCGGCGATCGAGCAGGCCTCAGCGGTGTTGGTCACCGATTCGAACCGAGATCGTGCTCGACATTGGCGCAGTTCGCAAGACACGACCGGATACACGGAACCGGGCGGTGAGCAACAAGACGTGCTGCGGCCAGTCTCCTCAGACAGGCGACTGCCGGTGTTCGAAATCGACCATGGGGCGAATCAGACGACAGCGACGCAGCGCGGGCCGGTCAAAGCGACCGCAAGCTCGTACGGAGAGCCATTCGCCTATCTTCCCGAGCATCGGCCATACTCGGCGATCGACGGCGATCCGTCCACCGCCTGGACGGTCGCCGAACACGCCAACCCAATCGGTGAAATGCTCCGACTTGAGTTCGCCTCGCCGATCTCGGCGCTGTCGCTTCGTCAACCACCAACTCCAGGCGACGTGCGCCGAATCAGTCAGGTCAGGATTACCGTTTTTGATTCCGCCGGGATCGCTGTTGGCGGGTCGATCGTGGCCGAAATCACTGATCAGTCTTTGACGGAAGCTGGGCAACCGGTCGGGCTTTCGATCGGCCCGGGTGGTTCGGCCGAGATCACGATTACCGGCGTCGCTACCCCCGTGCCTGGGGGCCCCGGTGCGCTCGCAGGGGTCGGCTTCGCCGAGATCGTTACCGACCTCAGACCGACCCTCGAAGTCGTCAGGCCGCCGCATGACGCGCTGACTGCGATCGACAGCGATTCGGCGCTGGCGATCTCGTTCAGCCGACTTCGGACGGACCCGATGGATCGCTGGCGCGATGATCCGGAACGGCGGTTTGTCCGCGAGTTTGATCTGTCGGCTTGGCGCACGTTGACCGTCGACACCACGGTTCGTGTCGATCTACGCGCCTCCGATGCTGAACTCGCACGACTCTTCGGTTGGTCGGCAGTGGCCTCCACGCGCCTCACGGGTTCGCCGCGACATGCCGGCATTTCGGCACTTGACGGTGATCCAAACACGAGTTGGATCACCGCCTTCGGAGGGGCGATGGGAGCGACGCTGCACGTCGCTGGGCCAGCGAATCCGATCGACTCGATCTCGATTCGTCAGCCGATCACCGGGTTTAGCCGAATCACCCAGGTCATGGTGCGGACCAACGGTGACGAGCGAGTGGTTGATCTCACACCTGATGCCGGTGGCACAAGCTCGGCAACGATTGACCCTCCACTAGCGATAGGCGACGTCGAACTTGAGGTCACCGCGATCGAGTCGCTGACGACGGTTGATCGACGGTTTGGTGACGTCTTCGAGCTCCCAGCTTCGATCATCGAGTTCGACTTTCCGGGCCGTCCAGAGATCGCGCCTGTCGGAGTCAGCGAGGCGAACGTCGGCTGTACGCGATTGCTATCGATCGATGATGTTCCGATCAACGTCTCGTTGAGTGTCGCTGGCAGCGACTGGATTGACGGTGCTGCGCTTGATGCCTCGGTGTGTGAGCCGAACATGACCATGGCGGCTGGAACGCACCTGATCGTCAGCGAATCGAGCGAACTCCCCGTGACGGTCGATCGAGTCGTGCTTCGTGACGGCGTTCCCTTGCCGATTGGTAGCTCCTCCAACCGATCAGTCGCCACAGTTCTCAAGACCGGGAGCAGCTCACGATCGATCGAGATCACTGGATGCACCACAGGCTGCTGGCTGGTACTGGGCGAGGGCTACAACGAGGCATGGGAGGCATCGAGGTCGGATCGGTCACTCGGTACTCCGGTGATGGTTGACGGTGGCTTCAACGGTTGGTGGATCGAGCCGACCGATTCGCCGATACTGATCAACGTCACATGGACGCAGCAGTGCAACCTCGATGTGGCGCTGGTTGGATCGGCGGCTGCAGCGCTGATCGCCCTCGGGCTGATCGTCCGTGACCGTCTCCGATCACTCACCCCGGTCGGTGACACTCGGGTGCAGTCACCGGAGATTGTCACCAATCGGTTCGATTCCGTCACTCGCCGTAGGGCGGCAATTACGTGCGTTCTGTGGACGGTTCTCGCAGGTCTCCTGATCGGGCCTCTGTGGGCCATCTGGGGCGCAATCGCAGGGATTGCAGTCGTTGCCGTGCGGCGTTCCCGTATACCCGAACTTGTTGCGATCGGATCGCTCTGTGCGATCGGTGCAGCAGTCGCATTGATCGAGTTCCGAGAATCGACCTTTCCGAACGGTGCCTGGCCGTTGCGATTCGAGTGGCTCCACGGCGTCGGCGTATTTGCGGTCGTCGCGCTGATTGTCGGTGCGCTGACGGCCGACGACTCAGCGCCTTCGGAGCCTGTCGGCGACGGTTGAGTATCGGACGATGCAGTACATCGCTCGCACGGCGTCTTTGAGCCCAATCTTCTTGCCGTCCTCATAGGTCCGTCCCGAGTACGAGATCCCGACCTCGTACACCCTCCATCGGCCCTTGGCGACTTTTGCCGTGATCTCAGGTTCGAAACCGAACCGGTTCTCTTTGATGTCAATCGACTGGATGATCTCGCGTCGGAACAGTTTGTAACACGTCTCCATGTCGGTCAGGTTGAGCCCGGTGAACATGTTCGAAGCGAGCGTCAACAGGCGATTCCCAATCGAGTGATAGAAATACAGCACCCGGTGCGGGCGGCCAGAGATAAACCGGGACCCAAACACGACGTCGGCCTTGTCGTCAAGCGCCGGCCCGAGTAAGTCGCCAAACTCGGCAGGGTCGTACTCAAGGTCGGCGTCCTGCACGATTACGTACTCGCACGTCGCCAAACGAAAGCCGGTGCGCAGCGCGGCACCCTTGCCCTGATTGACCGAGTGCAGTTCGACGGTCACCAACGGATCATCGATTGCGGCCAGAATTTCCTTGGTTGCATCGGTGCTGCCGTCGTCGACGACGATCACCTGACCGACCCAAGGGCTCTCGGTGACTCGCTTGATCAGCGCAAGAACCGTTCGCTCCTCGTTGAAACAAGGGACCACAACGCTCAGACACGGATACGGCTCGTT
>JANOTN010000188.1:0-23433 GCA_031416375.1 Ilumatobacteraceae bacterium | reverse complement strand
GCCTACACAACCGAAGGCACCTGGATTGCTCACCCGACCTACCAGGAGGGCGAAGCGGGCACGTTCGAACTCGTCGTTGCCGGCCGTGAGATGGACAACGGCGATGTTGCGATCATGATGGTCGAGGCCGGCGGCACCGAGAAGAGCTTCTACTACTACGAAGACGGTGCCCCGAAGGTCGACGAGGCAGTCCTCGCCGGCGGCCTCCAGGCCTGCAAGGTGTGGATCAAGGAATCGATCGCTCTTCAGCGTCAACTACTCGCCAGTGTGATCGCCACCAGCGGCCCGATCGAGACGATGTCGTTCACGCCGGTCATCGACTACGCCCCCGAGGTCTTCGCCGCCGTTGAGATCCTCGTCTCCGACAAGATTGCCGACGCGGTCAAGATCGCCGGCAAGGCCGAGCGCAATGCTGCCACCGACGGTGCCGCGGCAACTGCTCTTGCGGCACTGTGCGGCGATGGTGGCGAGTTTGCCGGCCAGGAGAAGGCCGTCAAGGAAGCCGTTCGTTCGCTGACCAAGAAGTTGGTCCGCAAGCGGATCGTCAACGAGGGTCTCCGGATCGACGGTCGTGGTGTTCGCGATCTCCGTACCGTGACCGCCGAAGTCGGCGTGCTGCCGACCGCTCACGGTTCCGGCCTCTTCCAGCGTGGCGAGACACAGGTCATGAACGTTCTGACGCTGGCGATGCCACGTATGAACCAGATGATCGACTCGTTGTCGCCGACGAACGAGAAGCGCTACTTGCATCACTACAACATGCCGCCGTGGGCCAACGGTGAAACCGGCCGCGTCGGTTCGCCGAAGCGTCGCGAAATTGGTCACGGGGCGCTTGCTGCCCGTGCGGTTCTGCCGGTCGTTCCGAGCCAGGAAGACTTCGCCTACGCGTTGCGTCTGGTGTCAGAAGTGCTCGCATCGAACGGTTCGACCTCGATGGGCGCGGTCTGCTCGTCGAGCCTCGCACTGATGGATGCAGGCGTCCCGATTCGTGGTGCCGTCGCCGGTATCGCCATGGGTCTCGTGAAGGATGGCGACAAGTACGTCACCCTGACCGACATCCTCGGCGCCGAAGATGCCTTCGGTGACATGGACTTCAAGGTCGCCGGTACGGCTGACGCGATCACGGCCCTGCAGCTCGACACGAAGATCGACGGAATCCCCGCCGACGTGCTCACTGCCGCCCTCGACCAGGCCAAGGAGGCCCGCCTCCAGATCCTCGAAGTCATGAACGCGGCCATCGCAGCGCCACGTGAGACGGTTGCCGCGACTGCCCCGAAGATCGTGACGTTCACGATTCCGATGGACAAGATTGGTGAGGTCATCGGGCCGAAGGGCAAGGTCATCAACACGATCCAGCAGGAGACCGGCGCCGACGTCAGCGTCGACGACGATGGTGCCGTCGGCATCGTCACGATCGGCGCAGTCGAGGGCTGGCGGATGGAAGAAGCCAAGGCGGCGATCCTCGCCATCGTCGACCCGCCGAAGGCTGAGATCGGCAAGGTCTACCTTGGCCGCGTCGTGAACATCACCAAGTTCGGTGCGTTCGTCAACATCCTGCCTGGCCGCGACGGCCTCGTACACATCTCGAAGTTGGGCCGCGGCAAGCGGATCAACGCCGTGGAAGACATCCTGTCGCTCGGCGACGAGATCGAAGTCATGGTCGAAGATGTCGACGATTGCGGCAAGGTCAGCCTCGTTCCGGCTGGCGATCCACCTGAGTCATCTGGTGACGCTGCGGCCAACGCTCCGGTGTTGGCTGGCGCGTCTGCTCCGTCGGCCGGAAACGGTGACGGTTCGGTTGCTGTCGAGACGGTCTCGTTCGCCGACAGCTTTGATGCCGAGTTGGCCGGCGACCTCGGCGACCTCGGCCCGGCCAGCGAGCGTCGCAACGACGACCGCCCCGACCGCGGCGCCCGCGGCGGTGGAGATCGCAATGGTGGGGCCGACCGTAACGGTGGAGATCGGGGTCGCCGCCGTCATCGCTGATCACGTTCATCGCTGATCAAACTTTGATCCGCCCCGCCGCCCGGCTAACCAGCCGCGTGGCGGGGCGGTGTCGCGTGTTCCGACGATTGAATAGGGGACCACATGACTGAGCGCGTTGTCCAACTGCCGAGCGGCCTCACGGTCGCCGTCGAACCAATGGCATCAACTCGCGCCGCTTCGATTGGTGTCTGGGTTGGAGTCGGTGCTCGCGACGAACCAGACCATCTGGCTGGCGTGAGTCATTTCCTGGAGCATCTACTCTTCAAGGGCACCGGCAGTCGGTCGGCGATCGAGATCTCGCGAACCGTCGACCGCGTCGGGGGTGACATCAACGCGTTTACGTCCAAGGAGTACACGGGCTACTACTGCCGGGTGCCGGCTCGTTGCGTGCAGACCGGCATCGAGTTGCTCGGTGACGTCCTCACCGCTCCCGCACTCCGTGACCTCGACATCGAGAGCGAACGTCAGGTCATCCTCGAGGAGTTGGCGATGGACGACGACAGCCCTGAAGACGTGATCCATCGCACGTTCTCCGAGCAGATCTTCGTATCTCACCCACTTGGTCGTGAAACGGCGGGGGACCGAGCGACTGTTCGTTCGCTGTCCGCGCATGACGTTCGTGAGTTCTTCGGTAACCACTACCGAACCGAGAACACGGTCGTAGCGGTCGCCGGTGCCGTCGACGCCGACGCCGTGATTGATGTCGTCACCAAGGCGTTCGACACGATGCCGACCGGCGACGGTCGAGTTGCTCGTCAGGCACCCACGACGGTCGGTGTTGACGAGCACATCACTGACGACACCGAACAGGTCCATCTCGTGATGGGCGGGCGCTCGATTCCGAGGGCAGACGCCGACCGCGAAGCGCTTGACGTTGTCAATCACGTGCTCGGCGGAGGCTTGTCGAGTCGTCTGTTCGATGAGATCCGCGAACGGCGTGGTTTGGCGTACTCGGTATTCTCCGGCCTCGCCGCGTATGCCGATGCCGGCGCGTGGTCCGTGTATGCCGGCTCGATGCCTGAGAATTCGACGGAGGTCGAATCGCTTGTACGCAAGGAACTCGCTCGGCTCGTCGCCGGCGGGATCACCGCTGAAGAACTCGAAATCGCTCAGGGTTACCTGACTGGCTCGTACGAGATGGGGCTCGAGGATTCGGGGGCGCGGATGTCGCGGATGGGTGGCCAGCTCACGGTGCTCGGTCAATTGCGCCCCATCGAGACGCAAATTGCGCGTTGGTCCTCGGTCACGCTCGCAGATACGCGACGAGTGATCGAGCGCGTGTTCGGAACCTCCGCCCCAACCACGATCACACTCGGTCCGACGAACTGATCGCGGCTACCGTCAGCGCCATGACTGCGACCAGGGTTGGTGTCAACGGAGCGGGCGGCAGGATGGGTACGTCGGTGTGTCAGGCGATTTCGGCCGACGCCGATCTTGAGTTGGTTGCGGCCGTTGATCCGCAGGCTGCCAGAGAGATTCGGTGCGGCGTCGTCGTCTCGTCGGACTTGCGAGCGTTCGCTGATGCAAAGTGCGATGTCGTGGTCGACTTCACGGTGGCCGCAGCCGCCCGGGCGTCATTGCCTTGGTTCGCGATGCACGGGATTCATGCCGTTGTCGGCACGACTGGGCTCAACGACGCCGACCTCGACATGGTCAGGTCAGCGTTCGGGACTGGCCCTGCGCATTGCCTGATCGCGCCGAACTTCGCGATCTCGGCGGTGCTGATGATGCGCTTCGCTGAGATCGCCGCACCGTTCTTCGAAACAGCCGAAATCATCGAGTATCACCACGATCGTAAGGTCGACGCTCCGTCCGGAACGGCTGTCACGACGGCAGAACGGATGGCCGCCGCCCGTCAGGAGCCGTGGGCTGAGGACCCGACGCAACACGAGGTGCTGACGGGTGCACGCGGCGGCCTCGGTGCGTCGGGCATTCGCGTTCATGCCGTTCGGATGCACGGCATGATCGCCCATCAGGAAGTGATTCTCGGGGCCCGCGGCCAGTCGCTGACGATTCGCCAAGACAGCTATGACCGTGACAGCTTCATGCCCGGCGTTGTGCTGGCGTGCAAGCGGATCGCCGAACATCCTGGGCTGACCGTCGGCCTCGACAAGTACCTGCAACTCTGACGTTTCTCGTCGGCCGGTCAGCGACTCTGTGTCGCCGTTACCGCGCAGGGTGACTGTTGCCATTCAGGGAATTTTCCAGAACTACAGTTCGAAGTTTCTACCCCGCCGAAGATTCACCCCAATGACCACTATCGCGAGCACGATCGACACGATCAGGGCCGGCCGCTGGTACCGGCTGAGGAAATCGAGCACGTCATCGCGCTGATCGTCAAACACGTCAGCCAGCCACCAGTACAACGCCAGTCGGCCGAGAATCCCAATCGAGAGCAGCACTGCCAACCGGAGCGGATGCATCTTTCGGATTCCCGTGATCGCAGCGACGATGTTCGAACCCGCGAACCAGGGAACCACGATCCAGTCAGCTTTGTCGAACTTCGCCAGCGCTGATCGGATGCCCTCGGCGCTCACCCCGAGGTATTTACCGAACCAGCGAAGCACATCTTCGCCATAGGCGCGACCCACCAGGTGACACACGACATAGCCGGTAGCCAGCCGGACTCCGGCGACCCCGACGTACTCCCACCAATCAATCCTCCCTGCAACCAGGAACAGATGCCGAACACGCGACGACAGAGCGAGCAACTGGACAGGATTCGTATTGACCCATTTGGCGGCGTACGCCGTCGCAAAGTTGCTACACACCACCAACCCAACGAAGCCCACGAGCGTGAGCGGCGCCCAGGTCGGCCGATGGTGATGCGTCGGTCCCGGATCGAACGTCGGAGACTCGGTCACTCGTCCGACGTTATCGCCGGGTCGTTCTCGCCGCCGGCAGATGACTGGCGACGTACCGAACAAGATAGGGGTTTCGGGGCTTCCCCATCGGCGCCCAAGTTGTGGGTGCGGCTTCCAGCGATCGTGGTCGGCTACCTTCTGCGGCAATGACAGGCGGGAGGCGACGACCCGTATCTCTACGTAACTGCGCGCTCGTGATGATGATCGTGACGACGTCGTGCACCGACGACGGTCCACTCGTTTCGCCTCCGACCTCGACACCGAGTATCCCCATCGACGGTGGAACGGGTGTCATGATTCCCGTTGTGGCGCTCGACAACTCATTTCGACCTCAGGTCGTCGAGATCTCCGTGGGCGATGGGGTGAGCTGGGAGAACCGGGGGCTCAACGCTCACGACGTTCTCCACGTAGAGGGTGTCCAACCTGACGGTTCCAGTTGGGGAGTCACGGTCACGGATTTTCAGCCGGACGACGTGTTCACGCATCGGTTCACCGAGCCGGGTGAGTACGCCTACTACTGCTCGATCCACGGCAACGAAAAGGTCGGAATGGTCGGCACGGTCATCGTTTCTGCGTGAATACAGCGCGATGATGACGGACGCAACGATGAGGAGAATTCGATGAGACGTGGATTGTTGGTACCCGTGGCACTGCTGGCGCTGATCGCTGCTGCGTGTGGTGGCGCGAGTGATGGGCCCAGCATTACTACAGCAGCAGACGTGAGTGACGTTGCATCTGCGTCCCCGGATTCGGTCGCCGAATCGTCGGCTGGCGAGTCGTCAACGCCCGAATCAGCCGCTACCGACCCGCCCGCCAACGAATCCTCTGAAACCGGCGACGACGGTGTGCGTGAGGTGCCTGGTGAGTACCCCACGATCCAGGCGGCCGTCGACGCGGCGGTGGAGGGAGACCTCGTATTGATCGCTCCAGGGACGTACCACGAGGCTGTCGACGTCGTGACGAACAACCTCACGATTCGCGGGTTGGATCGTGACGGCGTGATCCTCGATGGTGAGCTGGAACTCGACAACGGGATTCGAGTGCTCGGTGCCGGCGGTGTCGCCATCGAGAACCTGACAGCGATGAACTACACAGCCAATGGTCTGTTCTGGATTGCATCGTCGGGCTATCGGGCCTCGTACATCAACACGTATCGAACCGGCGACTACGGGATCTACGCCTTCGATTCGGTCAAGGGTCAAATCGAGCATGCCCACACGGTCGGCAGCAAAGACGCTGGTGTCTACATCGGTCAGTGTTACCCGTGCGACGCCGTGATTGATGACGTGTTGTCGACCAACAACGGATTCGGTTACTCGGGTACCAACTCGGGTGGCAACCTACTGATCGTCAACTCGGTGTTCCACCACAATCGGGTCGGCATCGTGTCGAACTCCGCCACTTACGAATTGTGCTACCCGCAGCGTGAGACCACAATTGTGGGCAATCTCGTCTACTCCAACAATCAGGCCGACACACCAGCCATCGATGACGCCTTGCTTGCCCAGGGCAACGGGATCTTGATCGCCGGCGGGATTGGCAACGTTGTTGAGCGAAACCGTGTGTTCGACCACCAGCGGACCGGGATTGGATTGGTGCCGTTCCCCGAGGAGGACGCGAATGACGACCTCCCGACCCGGGAGGAATGGGCTGTGACCTGCGACGTCCAAAAGACACAGCCTGTCGTCGTTCCTGATGGAGCGTTGCTGTGGGATTCGTTCGAGAATCGGGTGATCGGCAACGTGGTCAGAGACAGCGGCCTGGCAGACATCGGTGTCGCTTCCGCGGGCTCGGATGTGTCGACGTTTGACAACTGCTGGAGCGACAACGACATCAACACGTCGCGGCCCGCAAACCTGCAAGAACTTGCACCCTGCGACGAGAACGGCAACGGTGACTGGACGATTGAGCCACTCGACGTGATCGCATGGCTCGGTGAACAGGCCTCGCTGCCGCCAGAGGTGGACTGGAAGGTCGCTCCGCTGCCAGAACTCGGCACCCACGAGGGCATGCCGGATGCGGCCACTGCGTCGGCCCACCCGGCCACCGACGTTCCATACGCTGTCGATCTTGATGCGATCACGGTTCCTGACGCGCCGACCTGAGCTGTTGTTCGCCGCCTTGGCGCTTGCGGTAGGCGGGTGCGGTGAGTCAGGTGAGGGTGGTTCGTTCAGCGCACCCGATCGAGTGATCGCCGGGCCGCAGGGACTAGTCGGTCAATTCGTGGTCGAATGCCAACTCTCGCATCGGGCTACCGACGACCCGATCGTGCATCCAGGTCACGCTGGCGCCAGTCACCTCCATCAATTCTTCGGTGCCATTGGAGTATCAGTCGACACCACGTACCGGGAGATGCTGGTCTCCGAGACGACCTGTGATCAACAGGCTGACACGGCGTCGTACTGGGCGCCGGTGCTTGTCGACTCGAATCAGGAACCGATCGAGCCGATTCGCTCCGTCGCGTACTACCGGGCTGGTCCTGGGGTCGAGCCGACGTCAGTGGTGCCGTATCCGCCCGGATTGATGTTGATCGCCGGTGACGCACATGCCGTCGAGCCGCAAGAGTTGTCGTTGGTTGCTTGGTCGTGTGGTACTGGTTCGAAACGGGCCGAAACGCCGATCGATTGTTCGGGTGCTCCGAGCCTAAGAATGATTGTCACGTTTCCTGACTGCTGGAACGGTGTCGACATCACATCAAGCGATTGGGTTGATCCGGCCGCCCGGCACGCGGTGTACAGCGCAGAGGGGGAGTGCCCCGAGTCTCATCCGGTGGCGATCCCACAGCTGCAGTTCGCGATCGATTATCCACCAGTCGATCCTGAGGGTCTAGCGCTGTCGTCTGGCGACGTTCTGGGTGGCCACGCCGATTTCTGGAACGCCTGGGACCCCGACAAGCTCCGCAACGAAGTCACACGATGCATCCACAGCAACCTCGTCTGCGGCATCACCGGCTAACGACGGACAAGCGAAATGTCGGTCAAGGTCGACGCGGGATTCACATGCGGCCGGCGTCGATTACTCGTTGGAGGAACTGTTGGGTGCGTGGCTCTGTTGGTGAGGTGAAGATTTGGTCGGGCGTGCCGGATTCGAGGATCTGGCCGCGGTGGAGGAAACACACACGGTCGGCGATCTCTTTGGCGAACCCCATTTCGTGAGTGGCGATGATCATCGTCATGCCGTCGCGTTTGAGTTGGCGAACGACGTCGAGCACCTCGCCGACGAGTTCGGGGTCGAGTGCTGACGTGATCTCATCGAGCAGCATCACCTCTGGATTGATCGCCAGCGATCGAGCAATCGCGACTCGCTGCTGCTGCCCGCCGCTGAGTCGGTCGGGGTAGTCGTCTGCCTTGTCGGCGAGCGAGAGTCGGTCGAGTAACTCGACGGCGTGCGTGCGCGCATCGGTCTTGGATCGTCCGAGCACACGTCGGGGTGCTAACGCGATGTTGTCAGCGACCGTCATGTGGGGGAACAGGTTGAAGCTCTGGAACACCATCCCGATCCGCCGTCTGATCGGGTCGGCGTCGAGCCCCGGTTCGCTGATATCGATACCGTCAAGCCAGATCTCACCCTCGTCGATCGGTTCCAACAGATTGATGCAGCGGAGCAATGTGCTCTTACCGGAGCCGGATGCGCCGATCAGACAGATGACTTCCGATTCTGCAACGTCTAGACCGATGCGATCGAGCACCGTGTTCGTGCCGAACCGCTTGACGACCTGGCTGACCTGCAGTTTCACCGCACGCTCGTTCCCGACATCCGACGTCGCTCACGCTGGATCAGATGATCGGTTAGGCGGGTTAGTGGTATCGAGACACACAGGAAAAGCACAGCAGCAGCAACGTACGGGGTGTAGTTGAAGTCGCGTTGAGTCTCGATCGTAGCCCTCCGAAGAACCTCGACCGGGCCGAGCACACTGATCAGTGCCACGTCCTTCTGCAAGCTGACCATGTCGTTCATCAACGGTGGCACGACGCGGCGCACTGCCTGCGGTAGCACGACGTGGCGCATGGTTTGGCTGCTTGAGAGTCCGAGCGACCTGGCTGCCGCGCGCTGGCTTTCGTGCACGCTTTCGATCCCGGCCCGGAATACTTCTGAGACATACGCCGAGTAAGTCATCACGAGGGCGACGGTGCCCCACACGATGTAACTGCCGTACCAGGCCCGCGTGTTCACCAGGCCGACAACGCCGAACCCGATCAGATAGATCCACAGAATCACCGGTACGCCGCGCACGATGTCGACGTAGGCGGTTGCGGCAAGCCTCAAGGGGTACAGGGCGGGGGAACGAACGTTGCGGGCGAACGAGATCAGCAACGCAACCGTGATGATCAACGGCGCCGACCAAAGAAAAATCTGGATGTCATACCAGAACGGCTTGAGCAGTTCAGGAAAGACATCGCGGAACGTGTCGGCGTCGAAGAATGACCGGCGAACTCGTGGCCAACCAGGCAGCACTTGCAGCAGCGTGATGACCGCGGCGGCGAAGATCACCGTACTGATCGATGCGATCAGCGAACTTCGTCGCCGCCGACTCTGTTCGTACAGCTGTCTCCTGTTGGGTGACACGTGGGTCGAATCAGCCGGCCTTGATGATCGGAGCGCCCGACCAGTCGGACATCCACTCAGTTGTAATCGTGTCGAGTTCGTTGGACTCCTTCAAGCGACCCAACGCTTCGTTGACGCAATCGGTCAGCGGGCTGTCCTTGGCAAGCAGTAATCCGAACTCGTCGGTGCCGCTCCCCTCGATCTGACCGAACACCGCAGCATCGGTCAACTCCACCGCTGTCATGAACAGCGCGGTTGGAAGGTCAGAAACTGCGACATCAATCTGGTTCGCCTCAAGCGCTTGCTTAACGCCGGCGTTGTCGTTGAAGATTGCTGCATCGGCGTCCGGTTTGATCACGTCCTCGATATACGCCACGCTGGTCGTGCCCGAAGCAACACCGATCTTGAGGCCCTTGATGTCGTCGAGCGTCTTGACGCCCGAACCGGCTGAACTCTCAAGGCCGAATACCGCCTGCGCGGCTGTGTAGTAACCGTCGCTGAAGTCGACTGCCTCCGCCCGCGAATCGGTGATTGTGTACTGCTGCAAGTTGAAGTCGAACGCCTTTGGACCTGGAGCGATCGCCTCCTCGAAACCGGTCCGAACCCAAGTGACCGCGACACCTTCGAACCCGAGTTCCCGGGCAACCGCCATGGCGACTGCTGACTCGAAGCCCTGGCCATCCTCGGGGGTGGCGTCATTGACCACATATGGCGGGAACGCTGGTTCACCCGTGGCGATGGTGAGCACGCCGTCGGTGATGGTTTCCGGATTCTCGCAGTCGCCACCGGAAGCTGAATCGCTGTCGTCGCCGCAGGCGGACAGCAACAGGGCTCCTGCGAGCAGCGGGGCCATAGCAACAGAGCTGAGACGAGTACGACGCATGGTTCTCTCCAGTAGGTTCAAGTGTTCACGCTGAGAGCTACACCGTACAGAATTTGACAAGTTTGATCGAACTGGTTGACAGTGAGACGGTTTATGTCTTAGTGTCTCAGCAATGTTGTCGAGCGAAGACAAGATCCTCGACGCCACAAGGCGATGTTGCGAACGCTGGGGGATCGAACGGGTCACCGTCGACGACATCGCCTCCGAGGCCGGTGTCTCCCGCGCCACTCTGTATCGACTGTTCCCCGGTGGGAAGGACATCCTGTTCGAGGCGCTGCGAGTCCGCGAGCTCGACGAATTCTTCACCCGCATGTTGACCGAGATCGCCGGCGCCGAGTCCTTCGAAGACCTGCTCGTTCGCACGATCGTCACCGCCACGCTCGAACTTCGTGCAGATCAGCACCTGGCGATCATGCTCGCCACCGAACCGGGCGAGACGCTCGGCCAATTGACTGCAGCTGGCGTGCCGCGGATCATCCGGGTGGCGACGACCTACCTCACGCCGCTCGTAACGCCCTACCTCGACGATCGCCAATCGGCTCAACTGATCGATGTTCTCGCCCGAGCCACGATTTCGTACTTCCTTGCGCCGAGCGAGCATTTCGACCTCGGCGACCCCTTGTCGGCGCAGGCGTTTATTCGCCCGTTGCTGTCGGTCTTTCACCCTCACACCGTTTCCCTGAACAACAGTCTCTGAACAACAGGAGCAACACCATGTCACTCACGCATGCCAGCAACGAAGAGATCATCGGCCGCGACGACATTAACAACATCGAAGCGATCCTTTCGATCAGCAACACCGACGTCGACGAGGTGTTTCACGTCGTGAAAAACAGTGCCGACGCGATCTTCACGTGGGACTACTCGCTCGCTCGCCCGCAACTCCGCAAGCTGTACGAGAAGGCCAAGGTCGGCCAGTGGAATGCAACGACCGATCTTCCGTGGGACACCAATGTCGAAATCGACGCAGTCGTCACCAAAGACCAGGCGGCATTTTCCGCAGGGTTGTCGCCCGATCACTACGCCGGCACTGTCGTCGAGAAGTGGGGCGACAAGGAGTGGCTCGAGTTCGGGATCGACCAGCGTCGCTGGACCCTCTCGCAATTCCTACACGGTGAGCAAGGTGCGCTTCTGTGTACCGCCAAAATCGTCGAGACCGTCCCGTGGTACGACGCCAAGCTGTATGCCTCGACTCAGACAATGGACGAGGCTCGCCATGTCGAAGTGTTCCACCGTTACCTCGACGAGAAGATGGATGGCGGCTTCCAAATCAACGCCCATCTGCGAATGCTGCTTGACGACATCATCAATGACTCGCGGTGGGACATGACCTACCTCGGTATGCAGGTGATGGTCGAAGGCTTGGCGTTGGCGGCGTTCGGGTTCATGCATCAGATGACCGAGGAACCGCTGCTCAAGCAGTTGCTGCGCTACGTGATGAGTGACGAGGCGCGCCACGTTGCCTTCGGAGTTCTGTCGCTCAAGGAGGTCTACGAGGGCATGACCGATCTCGAGATGAAGGACCGCCAGGAGTTCGCCTTCGAGGCTGCTATCCGGATGCGCGACCGTTTGCTATCGCAGGAGGTCTGGGAAAAGCATGGGGTCAACCCACGCGACGTGGTGCCGTTGATCCTCAGGGATCCGACGCGCGACATCTTCCAGCAGATGCTGTTTTCGAAGATCGTCCCGAACTGCAAGAAGCTCGGCCTGCTCGACCGCAACGACAAGTGGTTGCGGCATCGATTCGAGGAGATGAACGTGATTCAGTTCGAAGACTGGGAAGACACCGGCTCCGAATACATCAAATTCGAACTCGACGCCGAACAACCAGAACTCCAACCCGTCGCCGGCGACTGACTCACTATTTTTCGCCGCCACGTATCACCGAACTTGCCCGTGTTACATCTGGTGTCAGGCACCAGATGTAACATTCTGGAGCAAGCGTGCCGAGCGGAGGGTGTGGACGGAATGACTTCGTCGTTGTTATCGGGGCCTGAACCCAGGCACGATGGGGTTTCGGACCGTCACCACTATCTATTGGAGCAGTGCTCATGACGCACTTTGGCCGAGTTCTGTCGGCGATGATCACACCGTTTGACGACAACGGCGAACTCGATCTCGATGTCGCCGCCAAACTGGCGCAGTACCTGCAATCGAACGGACACGATGGTCTCGTGCTCGCTGGCACGACCGGCGAGGCACCCACGTTGAGTGATGACGAGCGAATGAGCCTGTTCGCGGCGGTGATCGAGGCGGTCACGATTCCCGTGATTGCCGGCACCGGGACGAACGACACGCGACACTCGGTTCGCCTCACCAAGCAAGCCAAGCAACTCGGTGCGGCTGGCGTGCTGGCCGTATGCCCATATTACAACCGTCCGTCGCAGGTTGGAATTGATGCGCATATGCGTGCAATTGCCGGTGCCAGCGACCTGCCGGTGATGGTCTACGACATCCCCGGTCGGACTGGCCGCAAGATCAGCACGGCTACCTTGCTTCGGCTGTTCAGCGAGGTCTCCAACGTCGTCGCCCTTAAGGACGCCGCAGGAAACCCGGGCGAGACAGCCGCCCTGATCAGTTCGATGCCAGCCGGTGCCGAGGTGTACAGCGGCGATGATGCTCTGACGTTGCCGTTGTTGGCGAGCGGGATTGTCGGTGCCGTCGGCGTGGCCACCCACTGGACCGGTGACGATCATCAGTTGATGTTCGATCTGTGGGAAAAGGGCGATGTCGTTGGTGCCAGACTCGTCAACAGTCGAATGCTCGAAAGCTTCGCGTTTGAGACCAGTGACGACGCTCCGAACCCGATTCCGACCAAAGCGATGATGCGTCACCTCGGCTTCGCTGTCGGTCAAGCCAGACTGCCGATGGGTGATGCCCCGGAATTTGTTGACCAACGCGCGCCGGAAGTGTGGTCGAACCTGCAACGCTGGCGCGATTCGTTTCCCGACCGACCAGATCGCTGAGTCCCAATGCCTCAACCTGCGAGTGCCGAATCCGTCCGAATCGTCTTCCTCGGTGGCTTGGGGGAGATCGGTCGCAACTGTATGGCGATCGAACAGGGCGAGGGCGAGAACCGCTCGATCATCCTGATCGATTGCGGTCTGATGTTCCCGAACACCGATATGCACGGGATTGACCTCGTGCTGCCGGACTTCACATACCTGAAGGAGAACGCTCGCCAGATTCTCGGGTTGATCGCCACTCACGGCCATGAGGACCACGTCGGCGGAATTCAATACCTGCTTCGTGACAACGACGGGATCGGCCACCTGCGCGACAAACCGCTTCCGGTCTACGGAGCGGCCCTGACGCTTGGCCTGGCGCGCAACCGGATTGAGGAAGCCGGATTGCTCGGACGAATCGACATGCGGCCGACCAAGGATGGCGACACCGTTCAGGTCGGTCCGTTCAAGGTCGAGTTCATCCCGGTCACACACTCGGTGCCGCACGCTCACGCGATAGCGCTACACACCGTGCAAGGCACGATCATCCACTCCGGCGACTGGAAGCTCGATCTCACACCGGTCGACGGGCGTCACACCGATCTCTCCCGGCTCGGCCAACTGACCGCAGGCGATGGCGTGCGAGTCGTGCTGTGCGACTCGACGAACGCCGAAGAATCGGGTTACGCCCCGAGCGAAACAACCGTTGGCGGCGTGCTCCGCTCGCTGTTCCAAGAACACCGCGATCGACGGATCGTGACCGCTAGTTTCGCCAGCCATCTGCATCGGATCCAGCAAATCGCCGATGCGGCGATCGCTTCAGGGCGCAAGATTGCCACGCTCGGATTGAGCATCAAGAAGAACGTGCGGCTCGGCCGCGACCTCGGAGTGATCAGCATCCCTGAGTCAGCGATGATCGACGTCGAAGACATCGACAATTACCCGCCCGGACAGATCTGCGTGATCTCGACCGGATCGCAAGGCGAGGCGATGTCGGCATTGGCGCTGCTCGCTCGCGGGGAGAACAAGTTTCTCAAGTTGGGTGAGCACGACACCGTGATCCTGTCGAGCCACGCAATCCCTGGCAACGAAACCAACGTCAACAAGGTGATCGACGGGCTACTTCGAAAAGGTGCCGAGGTCGTTCACTCCGGAATCGCCGACGTACACGCCACCGGGCACGCCCAAGCCGACGAAATCAAGACCTACATTTCGCTGCTCAAACCAGAGTTCTATGTGCCGATACACGGCGAGTATCGCCACATGGTCGCCAACTCCCGGTTGGCTGAAGTAATGGGTATACCTCGCAACAACGTGCTCCTGTGCGAGGACGGCGATGTGCTCGAACTGACCGACGCGGGCCTCGACTACGCCGGTCGGGTGCCGGCCGGGTACGTCTACGTAGATGGGATCGTCGGCGACGTCGGCCAGGGCGTGATTCGCGACCGTCGGGTGCTTGGCGAGGAAGGCGTCGTGGTGGTCGTGGTCTCGGTCGACATCCAGACCGGGAAGGTGATCACCGGACCAGACATCATCACGCGTGGTTGGGTGTACGCCCCTGAAGCCGAAGATCTGCTCGACGAAGCATGCGAACGCGTTTCGGCGGTCGTCGAAGCGGCGCTTGCAAACGGGGTTCGCGACGTCGAGGCGTTGGAGCGCGAGGTGCGTCGTGCCGCAGGCAAGTTCGTCAGTGAGCGCACGAAGCGCAAGCCGATGATCGTTCCTGTTGTCATGGAGACGTGATTGCGACCGACGTTCGATGCCGACCAGATCTTTGACCGCGTCCGCGCCGAGTTGGACGATCCGGTGATCGTCGATTTCACCGTTCAAGGAGGCTCGGACGGTTCAGTGATCTACGATGCAACGGTCGCCAGCGAGTCGGGCGGTCGGCTGCTGGTGTTGCTGGACGCCAACGGCGAAATCCTTGGTGTGCAAGCTGAATAGCGGGATGCCCGAACCGCGTCACACCCGCTTGGTACCGTAAGTCAGGTCATGAACACCTGGGGTACGTCTAGGAAGCCGCAACGCTCGAATCCGACGCGCTCGAAACGCTCCGGTCAGCCACCAATGCCACGATCACGCGGGGGCGTCAAGGATCCAACTCGGCCTCCGGGGAGTCGTCGTCGCACCATCGCGCAGTCAGATCTGCGCCACGCTGTTGAGGGTCGCGAGCACGAGTTTGTCGGAATTGTCTGCATCGGCATTGGGCTTGTGCTCGGGTTGGCGACGTATTTCAATCTCGCTGGTCCGCTCGGCCGAGGGATCGAAACCTTCGTCGGATGGTTCCTCGGTCTCGGTCGATTCGTCCTTCCGATCATGCTGGTTGCCGCCGGCGTCGCACTGGTCAAGAAGGGTCGCTCGTCGAGCCCAACGCGGCTACTCGTCGGATGGGGCTTGATCACTATTGCGGCGCTCGGCATGTTGCACGTCGTTGGCGATCCCGACCCGTGGCGCGATGCCGGTGAGGTAGGGGAAGCGGGTGGCTGGCTCGGCGTGGCGATCGCTCAGCCGTTGCAATCGTTGCTGGCCTCCGCCGGTGCCGTCGTGGTTCTGCTCGCGATCGGTAGCGGCGGCGGGTTGTTGGTCACGAGCACCTCGTTGAAGACGATGGCGATGCGCACGGGCAAGCGGATGGGAACTGTCGCCCGTCCGCTCGGACGTGTCGCCAAGAAGGCCCTCTCAGACCTGTCGACGCTCAACAGCGAACGGGATCCGTCGCGGCGCTCGGAGCGTGGCTCCAAACGACAGACGAACGGGTCCAAGGTGCACGGTGAGCCGCTCGCACCGGCGCTGTATGACGGTGCCGACGATGCAGACGATTTCTTCGGTCAGCAGCAACCCATTACAGCAGCACCCAAACGTCGCAAGACCAAACCGGGTTCGGAACAAATCGCCCTACCGGTTGATGGCATCGAGGTTGGTGAGTGGGTACTTCCTCCCCTCGCTCACCTGAGGCAGGCGGGAACCCAGGCGATCGACATGACCGCGGTCGAGCAACGCGGTCAGACGTTGCAGGAGTCGCTCGCTCAACATGGTGTCGAGACACAACTCGTCGGCATGACAGTCGGCCCGACGGTGACCCGCTACGAACTCGAATTGGGTGCAGGCGTCAAGGTTGCCCGCGTCACCAGCTTGCAGAAAGACATCGCCTACGCGATGGCGGCCGTCGATGTTCGAATCCTTGCGCCGATTCCGGGGCGGTCAGCGATCGGCGTCGAGGTGCCCAATCACCAGCGTCAACTCGTCGCACTTGGCGACCTGATGGTGTCCCCTGAGGCTGCCAAGGCGACCCATCCGTTGGAGGTGGCGATCGGTAAAGACATCGCCGGTCGGGCGGTGTTCCTCGATTTGTCAACCACGCCACACCTACTGATCGCAGGAGCCACCGGTGCCGGTAAGTCGAGCGGAATCAACTGCATCATCACCTCGCTGCTGATGCGTACCACCCCCGACCAGGTCCGCCTGATCCTGATCGACCCGAAGCAGGTCGAAATGGGCCAGTATCAGAAGCTCCCGCATCTCCTCACGCAGCCGGTCACCAACCCGAAAAAAGCCGCCAACGCGCTCGGGTGGGCCGTCAAGGAGATGGAACGGCGCTACGACGTGCTCTCCAAGGTCGGCTACCGGGACATCACCGGCTACAACAAGGCGGTTGCCGCCAAGGAGTTGCCGCCGCCGCCCGGTGTTGCACCAGAGGATTCGCCGTACGTCCACATGCCTTACATCGTCGTGGTGGTCGACGAGTTGAACGACCTGATGATGGTTGCCGCGCGTGACGTCGAGGAATCGATCACACGCATCGCCCAGAAGGCGCGGGCGGTTGGTATCCACCTGATCATCGCCACCCAGCGGCCCTCGGTGAACGTGATCACCGGCGTGATCAAGGCAAACATTCCCGCCCGAATTGCGTTTGCCGTGTCGAGTCTCACCGACTCTCGCGTGATCCTTGACCAGCCGGGGGCCGAGAAGCTGGTCGGAAAGGGTGACATGCTGCTGTTACCAGGCAACACATCGGTGGCGAATCGAATCCAGGGTTCGTTCGTGAGTGAGGAAGAGGTCCGAAAGATCGTCGCCCACTGGTGTCAGCAAGCACCCGAGCCGGTCTATAGCGGCAATGTCGAGGGCCACGAGGACGGGCGTGGTACCGCCGGGTTTGCCCAACAGTTGCCGTTCGACGACGGGTCCGATGTGACCTCTGACGCCAACGCATTCTCGTCGGGCGATGATGACGATGACTCGATGATGCGTCAAGCGATGGAGTTGATCGTCCGTAGCCAGTTGGGATCGACGTCAATGCTGCAGCGAAAACTCAAAGTCGGTTTTGCCCGAGCCGGGCGGATCATGGATCTACTGGAACAACGCGGTGTCGTCGGCCCCAGTGAAGGTTCGAAGGCCCGCGGAGTCCTGATGACCGTGGAAGAGTTCGAACTCCTCCAACAAAACGGCCAACTCTGATTAACGCGTGAAGTCGCGACTACCGCTGATCCAGGTGCGAATCATCGAGACAGGCCCACAACGGTTCGAAGTTTGCAACCACACCGAGTTGAGCGAAACGCGGCCGATCGGCAAGGTCAACGAGTTGAGTGTGGGCATCCGCTGACCAGTTGGGCAGGCCGCACGCAGGTGGCTAGATCAAATACCCGACCGCGTGGATCGCCACCCCGGCGAGGCCACCGACCAATGTGCCGTTGATTCGGATGAACTGCAGGTCCCGACCGACCTGCAGTTCCATCTTTCGTGCGGTTGACTCGCCATCCCAACGTTCCACTGTCGACGCGATCAAATCACTGACTTCGGTGCGGTAGTGCTCGATCACGTATTCGAGCGATCGTTGCACCCAATCGTCGACTTTGTGCTGCAGTTCGGACTCGGTTGCCAGCCGCTCGCCGAACCGTTGCAGGCTCGTCGACATACGGGTCCGCAGTTCACTGTCTGGATCGTCTGCAGCGGCGATCATGCCCCGTTTTGTGCCAGCCCAGAGCGATTCAAGCCATGCCCGCACCTCCGGGTGTTCGAGTATCTCCTCTTTAAGCTGCTCGCCTTTCGCCAACAACTCAGGGTCAGACTTGAGTCGGGCGGCGAACACTCGTACACGGGCATCGATCGAATGCCGGACCTCATGGTTTGGATCACCACCGACGTCGTGCAGGAATCGTCCGACCGCGCTGTAAATCTTCTCGAAGATTCGGTCGTCGATCGGTTCCGGCACCCACCATGGGGACTCCGAATCGAGTCGCTCTCGGAACGTTCCTCGATTGTCATCAAGGAACCCGCCGAGGCCGATCAGCACGGCGTCGAGAAGCCGTTGGTGATGACCGCCTTCAACGCTCAGGTCAATCGCTTTACCGATCAATGGTGCTGCGGGGGTTGCCCGAACCCGGTTCCGAACGACTCGTTCGAGTCCATCTTGAACTTCCTTGTCGTCGAGCACTTCAAGCGTGCCGCGTAACGCATCACTCACCGCCTCGCTCGCACGCGCTGCATGTACTGGCTGAGACAGCCAGTGACCAAGGCGTCGCCCGACACCAGCCTCGGCGAGTCGCTCGCCCAACACCTCGTGGGTTAAGAAGTTGCTTTCGACGAACTCGCCAAGACTTCGACCGATCTGATCCTTTCGGTTCGGGATGATTGCGGTGTGGGGGATTGGCAGGCCGAGCGGATGGCGGAACAGTGCTGTCACAGCAAACCAGTCGGCGAGCGCACCGATCATCGCCGCCTCTGCAAAGGCTCGCACGTACCCAACCCAACCATCGCCCCCGTCGATCTTGGTGATCACGAACACAACCCCAGCGACCACGAGCATCGCCGCTGCGAACAGCTTCATCTGTCGCAGACCCGCCTGTTTGTCGAGATCGGTCTGATCGGCCTGCATGCGGCGAACCCTACCGGCGGTCGTTCGCCAGGCTCAGCCTCAAACTTGGCTCACGAATCAGTCCAGATAGGCTGGGCTCCTCATGTCGCAGCTCTTTTATGTCGAGACGCTCGGCTGCCCGAAGAATCAGGTCGATTCCGACAAGCTGATTGGCACCTTGCTTGCCGACGGCATGACGGCGACCGACGATCCAGAGGCAGCCGACCTGGTGGTCGTCAACACCTGCGCCTTTATCGACGAAGCTCGCAAAGAGTCGATCGACATGATTCTGGCGCTTGACGAGCAACGTCGAGACGGCGCGCGACTGGTCGTGACCGGATGCATGGCAGAACGGTATGGGTCCGAGTTGGCCGAGGCGCTCCCTGAAGTCGATCAGATCGCCGGGTTTGGTGTCCGATTCCATCAGCCCGCAACGGGCACATGGACTGGCAAGAAGAAGCTAATCCCGGTCTCGTCTGCGCCGCTGCCGGAACTCGATCTACTCAACCTACCGCGACCGAAGTCGTCGTCGCCGTGGGCGTACATCAAGATCGCCGAAGGCTGCGACCGGTCATGCGGGTTCTGCGCGATCCCCAGTTTTCGTGGCCCGCAACGCAGCCGTGATATAGCCTCGATTCTCGCCGAGGTCGATCAACTTGAGGTTCGCGAGATCGTTCTCGTCGCCCAGGATCTTGCCTCATACGGCAAGGACCGACCTGACGAGTTGGGCGCCGGATCAATCGTTCCGCTCGTCAACGCCGTAGCCGAACGGGTCGACTGGCTGAGGTTGTTGTACCTGTACCCGTCTGATCTATCTGACAACCTGATTGATGCCATCTGCGATACGGGCGTGCCGTACTTCGACCTTTCGCTGCAACACGTGTCGAAACCGCTTCTCCGGCGAATGCGTCGGTGGGGTGACGGTGGCCGTTTCCTCAAGCGAATCACCGACATCCGTGACCGTGAACCCGACGCAGCGTTTCGGTCGAACTTCATCGTCGGATACCCGGGCGAGACGGAGGCCGATCACGATCAACTCTTGCACTTCGTTGAGCAAGCGCAACTCGATTGGTGCGGCTTCTTCGCGTACTCGGCAGAAGAAGGCACTCACGCCTACACGCTCGACGGAGCTGTTGATCGACGTCTGATGAACGAGCGTCTGGCCGAGCTGCGTGAAATGCAAGATGACATCACGGCGTCGCGCCGCGACGACATGATCGGTCGCACCGTGCGTGTGCTCGTCGACTCGGTCGGCGTTGCCCGCAGCGTTCGTGAGGCTCCAGAAATCGACGGAATCATTCATGTCGGTCATGATCTCCCCGTGAGGCAGTTCACCGATGTGCTGATTGTCGACGCGCTCGGACCCGATCTGATTGCCGACGGCGGCGAGATGGACGAAACGGTCGACTGATGGCGGTCGACCCAACCGCGTTGGCAACGTGGGCGAATGCGATCACGGCCGGACGCCTGTTGCTGTCACCCCTGATGTTCCTCGTGATCCCCGATCACAATCGGGGCTCGTGGCTGGCGTTCGGATTGTGGTTCGTGTTGTGCGTCAGCGACGGGATTGATGGCTATCTCGCTCGTCGTCATGGCACCACCTCGTCTGGAGCGTTTCTTGACCCACTTGCCGACAAGGTGCTCGTGCTCGGCGCCATGTACGCACTTGTGCGGCACGACGTCTTCTGGATTCTGCCAGTAGCGATCATCGCTGGTCGAGAACTCGTGATCAGCGTGTACCGAACGGTGGCAGGGTCGAAGGGCGTCAGCATGCCGGCCAGCAAGGTCGCCAAGTACAAGACGGTCTTTCAACAACTCGCCGTCGGTTTTGCGCTCTGGCCGTGGTTCGCGGTCGATGCCAAGTGGTTCTGGAATGCGCTGCTCTGGATCGCCGTCGCATTGTCGCTGATCAGTGGGGCCCATTACCTGTTGTATGGGCGTGGATCGCGCGCCCGACTGACCGAATCACAACCGGCGTAACTGCATATGCGCTGCGACGTGCTCGCTGTAGGAACTGAGCTGCTGCTCGGACAGATCATCGACAGCAACTCGGCCTGGATGGGCGAGCAGCTCGCCGCCCACGGGATTGACTCGCTGGTGCAAGTCAAGGTCGGCGACAATGTCGGGCGGATCGCCGAGCAGCTTGCTCGGCTGTTGGTCGACGCCGACGCCGTGATCGTGTGTGGCGGGTTGGGGCCGACTCACGACGACCTCACACGTGAGGCGATTGCGGCAGTGATGGGCGTCGGGCTTGAACATCACGAATCGATTGCCGACGTGATCCGTGACCTGTTCGCCTCGCGTGGTCGAAGGATGGCCGACAACAATCTGCGTCAGGCGCTGGTCCCGGTTGGAGCGACCATAATTCCGCAGACGCGAGGTACGGCACCCGGGCTGATCTGCCCGGTACCGGTAGACGGCGTCGAAAGGGTCGTGTTTGCCGTCCCAGGCGTTCCGCACGAGATGAAAGAGATGTTCGAACGGGCGATCATGCCCGAGCTGCAACGCCGCTCCGGTGACCCGTCAGTGATTGCGAGTCGCGTGTTGCGCACCTGGGGTGAGAGCGAAAGCGGGCTCAACGAACGCCTGGATGGAGTGATCGCTGAACTCGATTCGGTCGGCAATCCGACGCTGGCGTTCCTGGCCAGCGGCTGGGATGGCCTGAAGGTGCGGCTGACCGCCAAGGCCGACACGATTTCGGAATGTGGTCAACTGCTCGATCGGTGGGAATTGCAGGTCAGAGCGGTGATCGGCGATCTCGTGTTCGGCGTCGATGACGACACGATGGAATCGGTCGTGCTCGATCTGCTTCGACACAAGGGTTGGTCACTTGGCTTGGCCGAGTCGGTCACCGGTGGTCTTGTTGGGGCCCGGTTGACCGGGATTCCGGGTGCCAGCGACGTCTTGCGTGGGTCGATTGTTTCGTATGCGACCGAGGTCAAACAATCGGTACTCGGTGTCAGCGACGGCCCGGTCGTGACCGAGGAGGCAGCCCTGGAAATGGCCCGCGGGGCTCGGCGTGTGCTCAACGCCGACGTCGGACTTGCCCTCACCGGTGTTGCTGGGCCAGCCGAACAAGACGGGATGCCTGTCGGAACATTGTGCGTCGGGCTTGTCTGGCCAGACGGTGAACTGACCCGAACGCTTCGGTTGCCCGGTCAGCGCGAACAGATGCGCCAAATGTCTGTGATCAGCTCGCTCGACCTGCTCCGCCGGTCCGTCTGACAAATTGATTGTCAAGCGACCGGTACTGGGCCGGAAGATGCAGCCCATCCGACGCCGACGGAACAACCCGTTATGACGCAACCGCTTGCGCCGACTGTGACGGGTGCTCCGGTATCGTGACGCGGTTGCCCTTGTAGCTCAGTGGATAGAGCAAGTCCCTTCTAATGACAAGGTCGTAGGTTCGATTCCTGCCAGGGGCACGGTAGCCTGAACACCTGTTTGCCGTGCCAGAACTGGTGCGTGAGCCACAACCGGCGACCACAACAGGCGACCACAACAGGCGAGAGGGTACTGCGTGAACTTCAAGAAGGGCGAGACTGTCATCTATCCCCAACATGGCGCGTGTGTCGTCAAGGGGACCAAGAAGATGGAGGCCTTCGGGGAGAAGAAGGAGTACCTGATTCTCGAGACTGTGATCAGTGAGATGACGCTAAAAGTCCCGATTGACATGGCTTCTGAGGTAGGCGTGCGGCCTCCCGTTTCTGCTGATGAGCTCGAAGACCTCGTGTCGGTGCTGGCCAAGCCCGACCCCCGGGTGCCGTCCAACTGGAGTCGTCGGTTCAAGAACCACCAGGAGAAGCTGAAGAGCGGTGACGTGTATCAGGTCGCCGAAGTCGTGCGGAACCTGGCCGCCCGCAACCGCGACGCTTCGCTGTCAGCCGCCGAGCGCACGATGTACGAGCGTGCTCGGGTGAACCTGATCAGCGAGATTTCGCCGGCACTCAAAGTGTCGGCCGAGGAAGCCGAGGCGTACCTCGACGATGCGCTCGCCAAAGGCGTTCTGAAGGCTGAAAAGGCCGTCACCAAAAAGAAGTAGCTGTCGGAACTGCCAGATGGCAGGGTCGCCCGTGGGATCTGCGAGAATCAGGTTCATGGCTCGTGTCGCGTTTCTCGGTCTTGGGGTGATGGGTGGTCCGATGGCTGGCCACTTGGCGTCAGCGGGGCATTCGGTTACCGTCTTCAATCGGACTCCGGCGAAAGCGCTTGAGTGGGTGGCGATGTACGGCCACCAGGCGTCACCCACGCCGGTTGAAGCAGTTGAAGGTGCCGAGTTTGTGATGATCTGCGTCGGCAATGACCATGACGTCCGATCGGTCGCACTTGGCGTCAACGGTGCGATCGCTGGCATGGCCG
>JANOTN010000187.1:0-2131 GCA_031416375.1 Ilumatobacteraceae bacterium | reverse complement strand
GAGGGCCTGGCTCGCCGAGGACGACAGGAAGGCCGATACTCCACGACCACCAGGGATCCAGCTCCGAGCCCGTCGCTATCTGTCGCTCGACGAGATCCAGAGTGCTGGACAGCTTGACAACCCTGGCGCGGCCCGCGAGCTGATCGACTCGTACCTCGAACGAGGCATCGTCCGACGTGGTTTGGTGCTGAAGTGTCGGTCGTGTATGAACACCGACTGGTACCCCCTCGATGATGTCGGCCACGACTTCAAATGCGAGCGGTGTCGAGCGCTGAGCCTCGTCGTTCGCACCTCATGGGTCACAAACACGGACGAGCCGACGCCGTACTACGACCTCGCCGAAGTCGTGTTCCAGGCCTTGAAGGTCAACTGCCACGTGCCGATTGGGGCATTGGCGATGCTGAAGAAGACAAGCCGAGCCTTCGCCGAAGCCCCCGAACTCGAAGTTCGTATCGACGCAGACACCAAGGTCGAGCTCGACCTACTCGTCATCGCTGACGGCAAGATCGGACTCGGGGAAGCCAAGAAGGGCACGAAGCTCGATGCCACGGCCAAGGGCGAGAATCAGTGGCTGCGGAACCTCAAGCAACTCTGCCACGTCGTCCATGCTGACTTCGTGGTCTTCGCCACGGCTTCCGACGATTGGGCAACAACGACCAAGGAGCGCATCACCAGCGCATTCACCCACGGCAGTTCACCAGAGGTCCGGTACCTTTCGAACTGCGCCGCCTCCCACTAGCGCGCGGACATCTGCCCGCAGGTCAACATACTGCGTTCACTCGATGCCCGATTGGTAGCGACGGGCAGCCAGAACGCGAGGCCCGCTCATGCAGTTCAGCTACCGCCCTACGACCCTCTGATCAGTCCATCTCGATTCCTCGGGCACGCGACGATTCGGGGCGCACGTCGGACTCCCCGATCCACCTACGTAGAACCGCATCCGACCGGTCGAGGCCGGCGTGGTCGACGAGCTGCTGGCGGCGGGTGACTGCCGGAATGTCCGCTCGGTCGGCCGTGATGACTCGTTCGAGGATGTCTCTCGCTTCGGCGAGGTCGCTCGTGTCGGTGATGACCAAGACGTGGTTCTCCTCCCGGCCTCTGGTCATTCCGACGTAGAGGCCGCGGCCAGTGGTCGAAGCGGTCGCTAACGTGACGCTGCGGTCTTGGGTGTCGGACTGGTTGCCGGGTTCGGTGGCGGCGTACCCGAGTCGGACGTGGTCCCGCACGTATTCGGCCGGCAGCATGATGCTTCCTCCCCCGTCGACTCGGGCTGCGGTGATGTAGCCACTGTCGTCGATAGTTGTCACCACCCATTGGTCGCGGTTACGGACAAACTGACCGGTTGACGTGATGAGCGAGCGGTCGTTGCGGCGGGTGGCAATGAGGTCGCCGACCCATGCTCCAATGCCGTCGGCGGTGGAGGCTCGCCGGGTTCGGTCGATTTCGAGGCGATGCCAACGTTCGGTCTGGACGCGATCGTTGATCATGTCGACGTGCTCGTTACGGGTGGTCGTGATCGCCAGCGATTCGCCACGGTCGCGGCATTCGATCCAGTAGGCGGCAATCGTGTCGAGGTGCTGTTCGATTCGACCCGGCACAATGCGGTCGTGGGCTTCGTAGGCGTCGAGCGATCGGGTATCGCCGTGTCGTAGTTGGAGCGACGCGGCGGCTTCCCACGGGTTGACGAAGCGGTGAATGAGTTCGAGTTCGATCACCCGCCCCGCTGAGCACAGCTCGGCGAACATCCCGCCACGACCGACGGCCTGAAGCTGATGCGGGTCACCCACGAGCACGAGCCGCCAGGTGTTCTGCTCCGCGAGTTGCATCAGCCGGTGGAGGTCGTGCGTCCCGAGCATGCCGGCCTCGTCGACGATCACGGTGCAGTGCGGGCCGAGCTGCCACCAGTCGCCGGGTGGACGATCGGGGCGCGACCATTCGTACAGCAACTTGGCAACGGTGTCGGACGCCATACCGGTCTCGGCCTGCAACACCTGGGCCGCCTTGGCCGTCGGTGCGAAGCCGTGCGCCGGTCGGTGCGGCGGCGAGTGAAGCGCGGCCACAGCGGCGCGAAGCATTGTCGTCTTGCCGGCACCGGCCGGGCCGACGACGATCGTCAGCGGGTCGTAACCGG
>JANOTN010000186.1:0-5253 GCA_031416375.1 Ilumatobacteraceae bacterium | reverse complement strand
ACCGGATCAAGCAGGCGTCGGTACTTGCGGTGTTGTTCGCCGTCGAGGCCGAGCGGAATCGCCGGACGGGTGCTACCGAGGAACCGCGATCCCTGCTCAACGTCGCGGTGCTTGTTGAGAAACAGGAGATCGGCCATCGTGTACGCGGTGTAGAGCGAGTCACCATGGTGCTCGATCGGACAGCGTGCGAGCCTGTCGGCATACATCTGTTGGGGTTCGGTGCTCGCCCTGGCTGCGGCACCTTCCGGCGTGCCGTACGAGAGCTGCTGGAGTCGAGCGGAGTTGGTGTACTGCTCCTCGATCAATGCATAAACATCGGTCATCGCAAACCCCCAGTTTGGAACTTCA
The DNA here is from genome assembly GCA_031416375.1 of Ilumatobacteraceae bacterium. Classification (GTDB taxonomy): domain Bacteria; phylum Actinomycetota; class Acidimicrobiia; order Acidimicrobiales; family Ilumatobacteraceae; genus Ilumatobacter. The sequence continues at coordinate 4,905 of JANOTN010000186.1, read as the reverse complement.
ACAGATACATGATCTTAGTCGACGACTCATCGCACCTACGATTCAATGAGGTATATAATTCTCCTCTATAGTTTGGGCTCTCCGGCACCTTGCCGGACCACGATGGGGGTTCGCCAATGCGTTTGAAGGACAAGGTCGTCGCCATCACAGGGTCGGGTTCCGGTCTAGGCCGCGAATGTGCGCTGTTGTATGCGAGTGAAGGTGCCAAGGTCGTGACCAGTGACTACGTCGCCGGGCGGGCTGAGAAGGTCGCCGCTGAGGTCCTCGCCGCCGGAGGCGAAGCGATTGCGATCCATGCCGACGTCCGGGTTGAAGCCGATCTCGAACGTCTGGTCCAAGCGACCGTTGATGAGTTCGGGCGGATCGACGTGATGCACGCCAACGCCGGCATTCCCGAGCCCGGCTTCGGTACGAATCCGCTCGAGAAGCTGGCCCTCGAAGACTGGAACAACATCTTCTCGGTCAACTGCACCGGCATCTTCCTAGCCTTCAAGCACGCGGCCGTTCAGATGATTGCCCAGGGACACGGCGGCACGCTGTTGGCTACCACCTCGGCCTCGGCGTACAACGCCTACCCAGGCTTTCCCGGATACACAGCCAGCAAGGCGGCGGCGAACGGTCTCGTCCGCGCCGCATCACTCGAATGGGGTCGCTACGGCATTCGGGCAAACGGCCTCTCCCCCACGCATGGTATGTCGATCAACTTCGCACTGCCGCCTGAGGCCGACGTACTCGGACTCAGCTACGAACAGATGGAACCGTGGGACCCCGACAAGCGGGCGATGCCGCTGCGCCTTGACACTCCGCCGATGTTGCGTGACAACGCCAATCTTGCCTTGTTCCTCGTCAGCGACGAGTCGCGCTACATGAGCGGTCAGAACATCCAGTCCGTCGACGGCGGCAGCTTCGCCCGCACCTCGATCATCATGCCGAGCGACCTTGGCGAGGGTGACTTCGTCCTACCCGACGCCATCCGAGACGCCGTCGACCAAGCCGGCGGAGCCTGACATGGGACTGCTCGAAGGCAAAGTCGCGTTCATCACCGGAGCCGCCCGCGGTCAGGGCCGCAGTCATGCGCTACGGCTGGCAGCCGAAGGTGCAGACATCATCGCCATTGACATCTGCGGCGAGGCGGCACCGCTCACGTTCCCGCCTGCAACCCGCGACGATCTCGATGAGACCGTCAGCCTCGTCGAAGGCCAGGGCCGGCGGATCGTCGCTCGCGTCGCTGACGTCCGCGATCAGGCAGCCCTCGACGCCGCCGTCGTCGAAGGAGTCGCCGAGTTCGGCGGCATCGACATCGTCGTCGCCAACGCCGGCATCTCATCGTGGGGTCGAGTGTGGGAAATGTCAGAGGACACCTGGCAGTCGATGATCGACATCAACTTGACTGGTGTGTGGCACACCTTCAAGGCAGCGATCCCAACGATGATCGAACAGGGTCGCGGCGGTTCGATCATCGCTATTGCCTCAGTCGCCGGGATCAAGTCGCTGCCGTCGCAGGCGCACTACAGCGCCGCCAAGCATGGCGTCGTCGGGCTCACCAAGACCACCGCCATCGAGCTCGGTCCGTACGGGATTCGAGTCAACTCGATCCACCCGTGGGGAGTCGCCACACCGATGGCATTGGAAGACCCAACGGTTCCCGAGATGCTCGGAGCGAATCCCCATTACATGGGTTCGTTCGGTTCGATCCTTGCCGACCCGATGCTGGCGGATCCTGACGACATCTCGAACGCGGTCGTCTATCTCGCCAGCGATATGTCACGCTGTGTAACCGGGATCCAACTCCCGGTCGACATGGGTGCCACGACTGTCTGACCTCGAATGTTTGAGAGTGATTTGCAGACAATGATCCGTCCACTCTTTTCGGCGCGTCGATAGCCTTCCGCCGTGGCGACAGGACCCCGCATCCGAGTTCCGAAGACGGCCGAGCTGGTCGCTGGCAACATCCGTAACCGGATCGTGCGTGGAGAACTCGAGGCGAACGAGGCACTCCCCTCCGAGAGCGCCTTAATCGAGGACTTCCATATCAGTCGTCCGACGTTACGTGAAGCGTTTCGTATCCTCGAATCCGAGGGATTGATCACGGTCCGCCGCGGGGCACACGGTGGCGCTCGAGTCCAACTTCCCGAAACCAGTATCGCCGCCCGCTATGTCGGATTCGTGCTCCAGAACCGCGGCGCCACGATTGCCGACGTGCTTCAGACTCGGGTTGTCGTCGAGTCTCCGGCGGCCGGCATCGTCGCCCGCCGCGGCGACCATGCCGAGTGTGCGCAGAAGCTTCGTGCTTGGCTCGACGAGAGCCAAACCGTATTTGATACTCCCGCATGGTCGACGCAGTTTCACGAGTTCAACAGGTTGCTGGTCTCGATGACCGACAGCGAAACGTTGATCCTGCTTACCGCGATTCTTGAGAACCTCGGCGACGCCGCAACGGCCAGCTACACGCGGACTCCGCACCGCGACGACGCCAAACTGGCGCGCCGCGCCCGACGCTCTCGTTATGTGCTGACCGACCTGATCGAGGCCGGCGATGCCGAGGCAGCCGAGCAACTTTGGAACAAGCATCTCACGGAAGCCGGACAAGTGCTGGCATCCGGTCAAGCTCGTTCAGTAATCGACATCCTCACCTAGATGATTGGCTCCAAGGGATGCGCGCGGTCCGCGCGATGATCCACCACTGAGCGCGCGAAAGCGTCCAAGATCAGCGATGAACCACGCCTGCTCTTGGAGGAAACGGCATGAACGCTGACCGGACGCCCTCGCGACACGACTGTACGTCACGATCGATGACCTGCTGAAGGATCATCCCGAATGGCAACCCGAACGCCCCACGGTCGGCATCACCCCGCAACTCGCCGATGCCGAACTGATCACCCTCGCCGTCATCCAAGCTTTGCTCGGCCACACGTCAGAACGTCGCTTCATCCGCTACGCCCACACCCATCTCCGATCATGGTTTCCGTACCTGCCCCAACGCGCCGCCTACAACAAGCGACTCCGCGCCGCCGGCAACACGATGCAACACGTCATTGCGGCAATCGCCCGTGACTGCCCGAGCTACACCGACGATCTGTGGGTCGTCGACTCGACACCCGTCGAGTGCGGCCGTTCCCGCGAAACCGTCAAACGATCAGACATGGCCGGCTACGCCAGCTACGGCTACTGCGCCTCGCACTCCCGATACTTCTGGGGCTCCGACTCCACCTCATCGCCACACCCTCCGGTCTGCCCGTCGCATACGCCCTGACCAGCGCAAAGACCGACAAACGCGACACCGCTCTGGCAATGATCCACCTCGACCCCGATCTCAGCGACCGGCCCGGTCAAGTCCTGATGGCCGACAAGGGCTACCGCTCCGCCACGTTCGAAGCCGAACTGACAGCGCACGGCATCGCCTTGATCCGCCCCGCACTCAAGTCCGAAAAGGCCCGACCGGGACAACGATTCCTGCGACCGTTCCGCCAGATCATCGAGTCGATCAACCAAACCTTCAAAGCCCAACTCGACCTCGAACGCCACGGCGGCCGCAAACCACAAGGCGTCTACGCCCGAGTCCTACAACGACTCCTCGCCCTCACCGCCGCCATCTGGCACAACGAAACCAGCAGCCGACCAGGACCCGCCCGATCACTGATCGCCTACGACCACTGACACCCCTTGGCGCCAATCATCTAGGTGCCTGCTCAACGACCTGGCCGAAACGCTCGCGTTTGGTTTGTTCGTATCGCCGATGCCAACAGCGACTGAAATACCGGTAGTCGATAGCATCGAGGACGCCCACTTGGGATGACGTTCGGCGAATCGCTCTTGCGTCCGGAGGTCGCGGAGGACGCCTCGGAACACCCGCCTTGGGGAGTCAGAAGCAAGTCGTTCGCCTGGGATCGGCCGCTCAGGCGTGCCGACGTTCACGACCTCGGTGCAACGCCGCCGGACGGACCGATTGTCAGCGTGTACGTCGCCCGTCTCGGCGAGAAGGAGGCGTGATCGCCACTGAGACGCCAACCGTGTTCGGCACGCCTCACTTCGACGGGTTATCCGGCAGTACTGGTCTGCCTCGACGATGTCGACGCCATGCTGCTCGAGGAGTTGGTGGTCGCCGCCTGGCTGGCCCGTGCACCGAAGCGCCTCGCCACCTACCTAGCTTCTCGTGCCGAACCGGAGTCTGCCTGAACCCGCAAACCCGCTCGAACGGTGCACGACCAGGAATCCTCGATCGGCTCGCTGTCGCCTACAGCCAGATTTCACTCGACGCAATCCATTGTCGGTTACGGCCCTGGCGTGGGGCGTGCCTGTACGCGACCTCGGCCTCGTTGCGCGTACCCTCGACGTATCGGCTGATCCGACGACGCTTGCCGGTGACCTTGTCGCGGGGAAGTTCGATGTCGACACGCCACACCCCTGGGCGCACCGGGAACACGCCACCGCTCCCCTTCGCTCTCGGGCTCGGAAGGTTCGCGCTCGAAGCCGAGCCAGATCAAGTTTGACGCTTTACATTTTGGGCCATTTGCCTGCCTGACGACACGACTTACGGGGCCTCATTTCGCCCGATGGTATAGTGGAGCGGTTTAGCACGCCAGCTGAAAATGCAGGTCAGCGGCCCTAAAGGGGCCGCTGAGCAGGTGTTATGTTGGAGCGGATGACGAGATTCGAACTCGCGACCCTCACCTTGGCAAGGTTATGACGACCGTCCGTACAGTCCGTCTACTGCGGCGCAGTACTCCACAGTCCGGAAAACCGTCCGGGAAATCCGTCTGGTCCGTCTGAGGTGTGAATCCCTATGTTGTGCTGGTGGTCGGGCGCGCAGGGGTGCGGGGGGCGGTAGCCCCCGTTCGGGCGTAGCCCGATTTGGTTGTTACGCGGCTTTGGGTGTGACGGTGACGTCGAGGCCGATCGCTTCGA
>JANOTN010000185.1:0-9556 GCA_031416375.1 Ilumatobacteraceae bacterium | reverse complement strand
CATCTGCAACGACGTGAACTCCTCGTTGCGCCATTTGGCCGCCATGTCTTCGTTCTTGATCCGCTGCTGCAGCAACACGATGCCCTCCAGCAAGGCTTCGGGTCGCGGCGGGCAGCCCGGCACGTACACATCGACCGGAATGATCTGGTCGACACCCTTGGTAACGGAGTACGAATCCCAATATGGGCCGCCACAGTTGGCGCACGAACCCATCGAAATCACGTATTTCGGTTCCGGCATCTGCTCGTAGAGCCGCTTGACGGCAGGCGCCATCTTGTCGGTCACGGTGCCTGATACGACCACGAGGTCGGCCTGGCGCGGGCTGGCCGGCAGCGGAATGACACCGAGCCGCATCACGTCGTAGCGCGGCGAACCAAACGCGGCACCCATTTCGATCGCACAGCAGGCGAGACCCCACTGGTACACCCACATCGAGTAGGAGCGACCCATGTTGAACAGCTTGGTGAGCGGGGCCGGCATTCGGCCTCGGTCGACTAGACCCATCGGAGGAGTCCTCGTTTCCACGCGTAGACCAAGCCGTCGAGCAACAGCACGATGAAGATCAGCATGGCAATCAGACCGAACCATCCGTAACGCTCCATCGATGCCGCCCACGGGAAGATGAACACGGCTTCCACGTCGAAGATCACGAACAGCAGGGCGAATACGTAGTAACGGATTTGGGATTGCGACCAACCCATGCCGACCGGATCGACGCCGGATTCGTAGGCAGTCAGCTTTTCCTTGCTGGGCCGCGACGGCCTAACAGCGGCCGCGACGCCAAGAAGTAAGCCAGCGATCAGGATCGCGGCCAAGCCAAACCAGACGACAGTGAGGTAATCCCGCAGAAAGAGCGACATCGGTCAGCGAGGCTACCAGGGGTCCGGAACGGTGACCCAAACTGTTGCTCAATCAGTCGACAATCGTCCGACTCGCGCAGCCGCCGTGTCGACGGCCTTGCTGGCGACCAAGGTTCGCGGGCCCATCAACTTCGCCATCAGGTGTTCGCCGGCAATGACGGGCGGATACTTCGGCGGATCGGTCGAATCCGTACAGGTCGGGACGCATTCGATGGTTGCGTTCCAGTTGGCGTCAAAGAAAAACGCCGTGCTGCGACGACGAACTGGTCCGGAACCTGTCGGTGGCGGGACAACACGATGCAACGTTGACTTCCATCGGTCATTCGTCCATTCAGCCGTCAGATCACCGAGATTGACGAGAAGCGCGCCTGGTGCGGGAATCACATCGTGCCATTCGCCGGTATCGCCAAGTACTTGGAGACCTGGCGTGGTGTCAGCCCATAGCACCGTCACCACGCCGTAGTCGGTGTGCGCACCCATCCGCTGCTGACCTGGCTGAGGATCAGCGTCGTCTGATCGGCGTTGATAGTTGATCGTTCGCATCGTCGTCGTGGATCGGTCGACGAACGGCCGGAACCACTGATCGGGGAGCCCGAGAGCGAGCGCAAACACGTCAGTCAGGGTCAACGCTACGCGGCGCGCTTCAGCGAAGTAGTCGACCAGCGCCGCCCGAAATCCAGTTGGCTGATCCGGCCAGATGTTCGGCGCGAACATCCGGTGCCGCTCGGCGGCGAAGAACGGGTCAGTGTCGTCAACGACGTCCTCACCGATGTTGAACGCCTCGAACAGATCGGGAGGTGCCGCCTCACCGATGCTGTACGACAGCGCCTCGGTTCCACTGGCCGCATAGCCACGGTTGACGGTCAGATCTGAGGGTCGTGCGGCGAGCTTGTCGGCGAGCGGCCGATCGAAGAACGCCTGACTCTCACGAACCATCGCACCGATCATGTCATCGGAAACCTGATGACCGACGATCTGCACAAAGCCAACGGTGCGTGCCGCTTCGTCAAACGCACGGGCAACCACCAGACGGTCGCTCCGTTCCCCCGTCCACCAAGGCCCAAGGTCAATCGTCGGAACCGAGAACTCGCGCAACGTCACAGTCCCGACCGTACCCAATCGGCTCGGTGTGACGACGCCACGAGTATCAATCATCGGAGCAGGGGCGATGATGTTGCCGTTCCTGGCGAGTCCACTCGGACGGCACTCACTCGAAAGCCGTCGAGTAGTTTTTGCACATGGGATTGTTTGGCGGCGTGTCCGAATGACTTCGTTGGAGGACATTCGAGCGGCTCGGATTGCTGGCCACCGGGTGGTCAAGGTGACGCCAATCGTTTCATCGATGACATTGTCAAAACTTGTCGGCGGGTCGATCGTGTTGAAAGCTGAGAACCTGCAGCGAACCGGATCGTTCAAGATTCGCGGGGCGATGAACAAGGTTGCGTCACTCGGCGACGCCGCTCGCAATGGTGTCACGGCGGGAAGCGCCGGCAACCACGCTCAGGCGTTGGCGTACGCCGCTGCCCATTACGGCGTCGCATGCGAGATCTTCGTGCCAGAGGGTGCGTCGATTTCGAAGATTGCGGCGTGCGAAGCCTATGGCGCAACGGTCCGCGAAGGTGGAGCCAGCCTGACCGAGGCCGTCGCCGCATCGCGCGCCCGCGCCGACGAGGTCGGGATGGCGTTCTGCCATCCGTTCGACGACCCGTTGGTGATCGCTGGGCAGGGAACGCTCGGACTCGAACTCGCCGAAGATCTCGACGACTTGGCAACGGTGATTGTCCCGCTCGGCGGCGGCGGGTTGGCGGCCGGGGTGGCGATTGCCGTGAAGTCGTTGAACCCCGACGTACGGATCGTCGGCGTTCAGGCCGCCGCCTGCGCGCCGTATCTCGGCCATCAGCCGCCACCCGGCGCAATCGTCACCCTCGCCGACGGGATCGCCGTCAAGTCTCCTGGCGCATTTACGGCACCGCTGATCGAACACTGGCTCGACGAGATCGTGACCGTCGATGAGGACACGATCGCCGATGCCATGGTTTTGCTCATGGAGCGCGCCAAATTCTACGTCGAGGGTGCCGGCGCGGTCGGTGTTGCGGCGCTGATGGGCAGCCGCGTGGCACCCGCTGCAACCGGCACGACGTGTGTGATTCTGTCGGGTGGCAACGTTGACCTCGGCGTGGTCCCCGGGCTGATTCGCCGTCATGAACACGAGGCTGGCAGGCGACTCACCATGTTCGTCCGGATCGATGATCGGCCTGGCGGTCTCGCCCGGCTACTCAATGCCTGCGCCTCGGCCGGGGCTAACTTGATTGACGTCGACCACGTCCGTGAGGGCCTCGACCTACACGTCCGCGAAACCGGTATCCGAGCCACCTTCGAGGTACGCAGCGTGGAACACGGAAGTGAGGTGATCGCCACCGCTCGCGGCGTTGGATATCGCGTCAACGACGAGCGCTCCGGCCACACGTGAGGATTTGGTGCGGGCGACTACCTACTGGTCGGTAGGGTGATACCCTGTGCGTGTGCTCGACGCTTCACAGCTCCTGAACGAACTCACCCCTGATGTCGAACGACTGGTGGAACGCCACCTGGCGACATCAAAGGAGTGGTTCCCCCACGAATACGTTCCATACGGACGTGGTCGTGACCCGATCGAAGGTGAGGTGTGGAGCGAGGACGATGCCGACCTCGCCGGCGCCAAGCTCGACGACACCGTGCGCTCGGCGCTGTTGGTCAACCTGCTCACCGAGGACAACCTGCCCTACTACTTCCGCACTGTCGAGCATCTGTTCGGTCGCGACGGCGCCTGGGGCTACTGGGTTCGCCGGTGGACGGCCGAGGAGGGCCGTCACGCGATGGCGATCTACGGTTACCTGATGGCGACGCGGGCGATCGACCCGCATCACCTCGAACGCTGCCGCATGGCGCAAGTCACGGGCGGGATCACACCCGATCCCGACCCGCTCCAAGAGGGCTTCGTTTACCTCGCGCTGCAAGAGTTGGCGACACGGATCTCACACCGGGCGACCGGCAAGTTGATCGGCGATCCTGCCGGGTACGAAGTGATGGCCCGTGTTGCGAGTGATGAGAATCTGCATCAGCTGTTCTACCGCGACCTCGCTGAAGCGGCGATCAAGGTTGATCCTGATGGCATGGTCTGCGCGATGGAACATCAGGTGATGACGTTCGCGATGCCCGGCACCGGTATTCCTGGGTTCCTTGAGCACGCTAAACGGATTGCCCAAGCCGGGATCTACGACCTTGCTGTGCATCACGATCAGATCCTCGCCCCTGTCATCTTGCGCCAGTGGGACGTCGAGAACATCACGGGCCTCAGTTCTGTGGGCGAGCAGGCTCGTGAGCGCCTGATGGCCCGGATGGTCAAGAGCGAGCGCGTCGCCCGCCGTGTGACTGAACGCCGCGAGCGCACCCTCGCCACCATCGGTGCGTAACACGCTGTCATCGTCGGCCACGTAGCGTTGCGTCATGGACGTTGCTGTCGTCGACTATCAGGATTCGGACGCACCAGAGACCTTCACGCGTAGCTTGCGCGAGACCGGGTTCGCCGTGCTTGTCAATCATCCGCTGCCATGGAGTCTCGTCGAGAAGATCTACCGCGAGTGGGCCGACCTGTTCGACTCTCCCGCGATTCACCAGTACCTGATGGACTCAGGCGGCAACGTCGGCTGGTTCCCTCCCAACCGAAGCGAAACAGCCAAGGGAAGCAACGTCCGCGACCTCAAGGAGTTCTTTCACGTCTACGACTGGTCGATGTACCCAGCCGAGGTCAGTCGAGCGGCGTTGGAGTACCGCGACATCGCCACAGTGTTGGCTCACACATTGCTTGGTTGGGTCGAAGCGAACACGCCCGCAGAGGTCCAACAACGATTCAGCGTCCCGTTGAGCAAGATGCTCGACGGGAGCACACAGACGCTGCTCAGGGTTTTGCGATACCCACCACTGCAAGGTGACGTACCTGAGGGTGCGGTTCGTGCCGCCGCCCACGAAGACATCAATCTGTTGACCGTGTTACCGGCCTCGGATCAACCGGGACTCGAACTGCTCGACACGAACGGCGAATGGCACGCCGTACCATGCGACCCAGGTTCGCTCGCGGTCAACGGCGGGGAGATGCTCGATCTGGCAAGCGGAGGCTGGTATCCGGCGACCACGCACCGCGTTGTCAACCCGGTTGGCCCAGCAGCGCTGAAACCTCGTATGTCGCTCCCCCTGTTCCTTCACCCCGCCAACGATGTCGTACTCGCTGAGGGACGTACAGCCTACGAATTCCTGAAACAGCGAATCGCAGAACTCCGCAGCGGCGACAAATAGCTGTCTGCGCCAAATCACCTCACTAACGGTTGGATGAGGGCGGGACGTGCGGTCGCAAGAGCGCCACCAGCAATCTCCGCCCGCTCACGCCGGTCAGAGTACCGAGATGGCCAGCGCGTACGATGTCACCGTGGGAACCCATCCGCGATTCACACTCGATCTCGGTGAGCCGGTGTTCGACTCCGTCGAGGCTGAACGCCAGCACCGAATGCGGCGAACGGCACTGGCCTATCGGTTGTTCGGTTCGTACCACTGGGGCGAGCAGGGCGACGGCCACATCTCAGCCCGCGACCCCGAGCGACTCGACTGCTTTTGGATGCTCCGCTACGGGGTGCCGTTTGGCGAGGCGACGGTGAGCGACCTTGTACTCGTCGGGCCCGGTGGCGAGGTACTCGACGGTCACCCGGTTCGTGAGATCAACATCACTGCGTTCAACATCCACTGGCCGATTCACGAGGCACGCCCCGAGGTGACGTGCGCGGCGCACACCCATACGCCGTACGGAACACCCTGGTCGGCGAACGCTGAGCGGTTCCAGCAGATTGTTCAGGAGGCGGCTGCGTTCCTGGGCAGTCACAGCGTGTACGAGGGCACCGATCTCAATGTCTCAACACCGGCGGGAGGCGAGCGGATCGCCGCCGCATTGGGTGACGGCAAGCTGGCGATTCTGCGCAACCACGGTCTGTTGACGGTTGGCGGCTCGGTTGACGAAGCGATCGGCTGGTTGATCATGGCCGAACGAGTCGCCGAGGTTCACGTCAAAGCTGATCGACCGAAGCCGATCTCTGACGAGGCCGCCAGGGAGAGCGCCAAGGCGATCGCCGCGCCACACATGGGCTGGACCGCTTTCAACTGGGCGCTCCGATCGAGAATCCCCGATCCCACCGTCGTTGACTGACCGTTACAGAAGGTGCCTGACACCTTTTGTAACACGGCACCTTTTGTAAGAACTACCGGGCGTAGTTGGTGACAGTTTCGGTGGCATCGAGTAGCCAACCTGGCCAGACACCGACGAACAGCGTGAAGATCGCAGCAGCAGTGATCGCCAAACCTGTGGCGAAGGGGATCGCTTCCGTTACGACTGGCTGGTCTGAGGTCTCGAGCCACATGCTGACCATGATCCGCAAGTACAGGAACGCTGCGACGACAGCCGCCACCATGGCGATCACGGCGATCGCATAGCTCTCCTGCTCGACGGCGGCCTGGATCACGCCCCACTTGGCGATGAAACCCGACGTCAGTGGAACGCCAGCCTGCGCCAGCAGGAACACGGTCAGTCCGAGCGCCAGCGTCGGACGCCGCTTGGCAAGCCCGTTGAAGGCCGCTAGCGAGGTGTCACCCCCGTTGTTGCGGGCAACCAGCGACACGACGGCAAATGATCCAACCGTCAGCACGGAATACAGCAGGAGGTAGGTCATCACGCTCGGCAAGCCGTCACCAACGGCACTCTCGCCCGCATCGTGACCAGCCGCTTCGATCCCGACCAGGATGAACCCGGCGTGGCTGACGGACGAGTAGGCCAACATCCGCTTGACATCCGTCTGCACGACGGCAAGCACCGACCCAACCACCAGCGACAACAATGCCAGCACCCAGATCACCGGACGCCAGTCGTCACGGTGGAACGGCAAAGCAACGACGAGCACCCGCAGCATGGCGGCGAATGCCCCCGCCTTGCCGACAGAGGCCATGAAGGCGGTCACGTTTGTCGGAGCCCCCTGATACACGTCGGGTATCCACACGTGAAACGGCACCGCTGCAACCTTGAAACCGAGTCCAACGATCAGCAGGGCGATGCCAGCCAGAACCAACGAATCCTGGCCGTCGATCAGCACCGTATCGCGGAAGGACTTGGTGATCTCTGAAATGTTGGTCGACTGAGTACCGCCATAGATCAAGGCAATCCCGTACAGCAGAAATGCCGAAGCGAATCCACCGAGCACGAAGTATTTGATGCCAGATTCCTGGCTCGCGGATCGCTCTCGATCCGACGCTGCAAGGACGTAAAGTGCCAACGAAAGTGTCTCGAGGCCGAGGAACAACACGATCAGATCGTTGGCGGCACCCATCACGACTGCGCCGGTGGCAGCCGTGAGGAACAGGGCGTAGACCTCGGGCCCGTCGTTGTTGGCACGCCGTAACTCGTCACCCGTGATCAACGCCACCAGCAATGTGGCGGCACATACCGTGATCGTCAAGAACTGGGCCAGTGTGTCGAACGCCAACGCTCCGCGCATCAGCGTCGATGCGCCTTCGTCGCTGATGTCGTCCCATTGCATCATCGCCAAGCCGCCGGCGACCGCAGCTGTCGACGCCGTAAAGAATGCGTAGCAGTTGCGCGGCCATACCGGGGTCAATGCCCCGACAACAAGCAACAACAGAACGCCTGAAACCAGCGCGATGATCGGTGACAGCGACCACCATTCAACGCTTGGTGTAGTGAACACGTCCTGAGCGAATATTGCGGAGCTCACGTCATTCACCGACTTCAAGTTGAATCTGCTCCGGTTGGGGTTCCACGAAGCCGGTCTTTTCTTCGACGTGGGCAATCAGTGCTTTCACCGAAGGCTCGATCCGACTCAGCATCGGCTTCGGGTAGACACCCGTGAACACGATGATCCCGATCAACGGCAACAGCACCGCTGCTTCCTTGAGCTTCAACTCGGGGAAGCTCCTGTTTGCTTCGTCTGGCTCACCGTGGAACACACGCTGGTAGGCCCACAGCAGGTAGAGGGCGGCGAGGATCACGCCGGTCGACGCTACGACCACCCACCAGCGAGCGGTGAGGAATGTCCCGGTCAAGATCAGGTACTCGCCGACGAAGCCGTTCAAACCGGGCACACCGATCGACGACAGCATTACAACCATGAATCCGGCTGCGAAGATCGGGGCCACCTTCTGGATCCCATTCAGGTCAGCGATCTGACGGGTGTGGCGTCGCTCATAGATCATCCCGACCATGAGGAACAGCGCACCGGTTGAGATCCCGTGGTTGATCATCTGCATCACCGAACCGGTGATTGCCTGCGTCGTAAACGCAAACGTGCCGAGCACGATGAAACCGAGGTGGGCGACCGACGAGTAGGCGACGAGCCGCTTGAGGTCCGTCTGCATCGTGGCTGCGATCGCCCCGTAGATGATCCCGATGACGGCTAGCGTGAGCCAGATCGCTCGACTCCAATGGGCTGCCTCGGGGAACAGGTAGACCCCGAATCGCAACAGGCCGTAGGTGCCGAGCTTCAGCATCACACCGGCCAGTACAACGGAACCGGCGGTCGGTGCCTGCGTGTGCGCATCGGGCAGCCACGTGTGGAGCGGAAAGATCGGAACCTTGACGGCGAACGCAACGGCGAACCCGAAGAACAGCCAACGCCCAGTCGACGCGGCGAACGAGGCGTTCTCGGCGATCTCGACCAGGTCGAACGTGATATGGCCAACGCCGTTGTTCTTGGCCAGAAACACCGTCGCCATGATCGACACCAACATGAACGCCGAACCGATCATCGTGAACAGGAAGAATTTCGTAGCGGCATGGACGCGACCCTCGTAGCCCCAGCCGCCGATCAGGAAGTACATCGGTACGAGCACGATCTCGAAGAACACGAAGAACAAGAACAGGTCGAGACTCATGAACGAACCCATCACACCGGCCTCGAGCAGCAGCAGCCAGGCGAAGTACGGCTTGTCTTGCGCCGGATCCTCGTTGTGCGGGTCGATCCCGAGGATCGCCAGCGGAAAGAGCACGCCCGTCAGCACGATCAGGAACAGCGATATCCCGTCGACACCGAGGTGCCACGAGATCCCCCACTGCTCGATCCAGGGGTGTTTCGAGACGAACTGATAGCCGTCATTACCGGTGTCGAAAGCATCGAGCAGCCAGATGCTCATCGCGCCGGTCGCAACCGAGGTGATTCCGGCGACGAGCTTCATCAACTCCGGTCGACGCTTCGAGAGCAGCATGATGATGAGTGCACCTGCGGTCGGCAGGAACACCAGCATCGACAAAATCGGGAAGTCGAGAGCTGCTTCGCTCATCACATCACTCCCCGACCGACCACGAACCAGGCAAGCAGCAACACGACGCCGACTCCTATGATGCCCGCATAGTTGCGGACATTGCCGGTCTGTACCTTGCGGATCTGACCTGCCGCGCTCTGCACCAGTTTCCCGGTGCCGTTGACAGCGCCATCGACGATTGTCTTGTCGAACCATGCCACGGCATCGAACGCTTTGCGGCCAGGTCCGCCCATGAATGCCGACACGGTCGAGTCGTACTTCCAGGCATCGGCCAGGATCTTCGGCTCGATCGGCTTGGCCTTGTGCTGGGCGTAGATCGCGATCGCGGCGCCAATACCTGCCAACGC
>JANOTN010000184.1:0-2130 GCA_031416375.1 Ilumatobacteraceae bacterium | reverse complement strand
GACACCCGATCAACCCAACCAGGGTCGGCGACGACATCGGTTGGGTCGAGCGCAAACTGAGTTTGACCGCCCGAGAACACGTTGTGACCACCGACGAATGCCCCATCGGCGTACCCGGCTTTCCAGGAGGCTTCGATGATGTTGTTCCGGAGCGTGAGGACATCGGTCGAGCACCCTCCGTGGCACACGAAACCTTGACTCCCGATACCGGTGAGCAGCACCGAGTTGTGCTCGACCACGGTTCCGAGCACGGGGCCACGGCTGGACTTAGGGCCGCGGGTCACCAGGAACACGGCCGTCTCCGAGGTCGCGGACACCACGTTGTTGTCGAATCGGTTGCCCGATGCGCCAGATTGGCCCAGTTCGGCGAACGCATGGTTTTCGAATGCCCGATTGTGATGGATGTGGTTGTCGCGGCCGCCGTAGATCTCGATCGCCGCACCGTCGCGGCCGTAATCGTACGAGTGGGCGTCGCTGCCCGAAATGACGTTGTACGCGACCACCGTCTTGTGGCCGTGGATCAGCACACCGAACGCCCCGGAGTCGCCGGCGCCTCCGATGTCGTTGACCGCCATCAGATTGTTGTCTCGGATCTCGTTGCCAACGATGACCGTGCCAACCGCCGTGGCCTTCACGTAGACACCGGCGACATTGTTGGTGATGAGGTTCCCGATGATTCGGTTGTTCGACCCTACGACGCTCACACCCGCCCACGTGCAGCCCCGTATCGTCAGGCCGCGCACCGTGATGTGATTTCCGTTGAGCCGAACGCAGGAGGACGAGCCGGTGATCACCGGATTGGCACCATTGCCGTAGGAATCGATGACGATCGGCTGGGCCCCAGTGCCTGACACAGAGATCTCGAGCTTCTCATTCCACTGCTGGTCTCGGTGGAGCAAGACTCTGTCGCCTGCCCGCAAACGACTAGCGGCGAACCTGAGGGTACGCCACGCCGCGTCTGGTCTCGTGCCAATGTTGCTGTCGGCGCCGGTCTGAGCGTTGACGTAGTACACCCTTCCGATTGCCGCCGTCCCGCTCGGGATCGTGGTCGTCGTGGTGGGTGTCGGCGCGACCGTGCCGGGGACGGTGGTAGGCGTCGGCGTCGTGGTGGGCGTCGTGCTCGTCGTGCTGGTCGTTGGCGAGGCGATTGTTCCGATCGCGGACGCGGCGATGCTCTGCCAGCTGACCAACTTGAAGTTCTGGTTCGAGGAATCGTTGGTGTTGTCCTGCGTCACGAACAGACCCTCAGGGTATGCATCGCCGAGCCGAGCGGAAGTGATCTCGATGCCGTCGGTGTGGTCGACACCGTCGATCTGCCCTGAGGCGATCGAGAAAGTCGCCACGTACCCGTTGGAAGCCCGATCGTAGACGACGAAGGTGCTGTTCCCTTGGCTGGATGCGACGAGATAGCCGGTGCCAGCGGCTCCATGCAAGATCGCAAGACCCTCGATGTCGGCATACAGACGCGAGCCGCCGGCGGCGGTCGTCTGGTCGATGATCACGGGTGGGGTTGGATCGCTGGCCTCCGCCGGGAATCGCCAAATCCCCTTATCTTCCTCCGAGATGTACAACCTGGCGAGCTCGTCGTCGACAACACAGCCTTCGGTCGTCGAGCTGACACGAATCGTTCGCACCTTACTTCCGGTGACATCGTTGCCGGTCGGACGCAGTGCCCACTGCTCGATCGAACCGCTGGAGTCGCTGACGAAAACCGAGTACGACCCGGTTTGGGCGCTTCGGTACATACACACCCCGGCGACGCCGAGACTGCTGCTCACCGACCCCGCCGGCCGAAGGCCGCGCGTGACCGGGTCGATCTCGAAGAACAGCACCTGGTCAGCGTCACGCTCGGTGGCGGCAACGATCGCGCCCCGGTGATCGCCGAATGGGAAGTCCTCACGCAGATCGACGTTGTTGATCCGCCCGGGTGTGTAGAAGTGCAGTTGCGCTCCACTGAGGTCGTACACACCGATTCCCCCGAGCTTGTCGGTGCCGATGATGGCGCTGCGGGCGGGGTTGGCGCGATCGATCCAGATCGCGGAGTCATCGGCGGCGTCCCCGCTATGAGGTACCGGCTGCGTTTCGGCAAGCGCCGTGATCGGTTCCTTGGTCGGGCCGGTCACCGTGGCT
>JANOTN010000183.1:0-6885 GCA_031416375.1 Ilumatobacteraceae bacterium | reverse complement strand
TCGCTTTGTCCGCTCCCTCCGTGCGGCTCGTCGCTGGCGCTTCCCTCCGCTTCGCTTTGGCCGCTCCCTCCGTGCGGCTCGTCGCTGGCGCTTCCCTCGCCGCTTCGCTTTGGCCGTTCCCTCCGACCAGTCGGCGACTTGTCTCCCCTAACCTCTTGGGCATGAGTAACTCCGGGGCTTCGTCTGACGTCGACCGTGTGCAACGGGTTGGGTTGCTTGGTCCGTTCGGAACGTTCTGTGAGCAGGCACTGCGCACGCAGAGCGACCTCGCAGCCAGCGAACTTGTCGCCTACCGAACGGTTCCCGACGTGCTCGATGCGGTTACGGGTGGCGAGTTGGACCTCGGGTTTGTGCCGATCGAAAACTCGATCGAGGGTATGGTCAACTTCACGCTCGATGCACTCGCCTTCGATCACGAGTTGTTGATCACGCGTGAGGTCGTGCTCGACATTCATCTGTGTCTGGCTGCCCGCCCTGGCACAGTTCTGGCTGACGTTCAAGAGATTCTTTCAATCCCGATCGCGACCGCCCAATGCCATCGATTCGTTCGCCAAACAGTTCCTCACGCTCAGATGCGCGCCGCGACTTCAACAGCAGGTGCGGCGCAGGCGGTCAGCGACGATGATGCGACCAACCTGGCGGCAATCTGTCCGCGGGTTGCCGCCGAGCTGTATGGCCTTGAGGTGCTAGTCGACAACATCGAAGATCATGCAGGCAATCAAACCCGCTTCGTGGTTGTGTCCCGTGAGGGAACGCCAGCGCCGACTGGCCACGACCGCACGGCGCTCGTCGTCTATCAGCGCGCCGACGAGCCGGGCAGCCTGATCTCAATTCTGCAGGAGTTCGCCGCCCGGCGACTCAACCTGTCGAACCTCATTTCGCGCCCGACGAAACACGGTGGCCTCGGTGACTACTGCTTTATCATCTTCGCCGAAGGCCATGTGGCGGATGATCTCGTTGCTGACGCAATGCGAGCCCTGCACGCCAAGCAGGGCTCCGTCAAATTCTTCGGGTCGTGGCCGCGGGCCGACGAACTGGCTCACGACGCCAGAGCCCACGCCGATGAACGCTGGCGGGCCGCCGACGACTGGATCGACGAACTCCGATCCGCAATCCACCGCAAGCGCGATAGCCCGACTATCCAGGGGTTCAACGCTACTTGAGTGCGAGAATTTGATAGCTGGCCATGGATAGCGAGCCCATTGCGCAGCCTCCGACGAACATGTCGGCGGTCGTATCTGCCGCCGCTGCGAGCCCTGCGATGTACAGCAATGGCAAGAAGTGATCGGGTGTCGGTGAAGCGAGCTGGTAGTCGGGGTGCTCCCCGAGCTGGGCGATGTCCCCAGGTGAGTTCGTCATCAGCTCTCGAGCGGCATCGTCGAACCGATGCGCCCAGTCGAACCCGCCTTCCGGCTTCGCCCAGTCGATCCGACGCAGGTTATGGACCACGTTGCCGCTGCCAATGAACAGAATTGCTTGGTCGCGCAGCGGTGCCAACGCTGCACCAAGGGCGACGTGATAGTCAAACGATTCGTTGCCATTGATCGAGAGCTGGATCACAGGCACATCGGCTTCAGGGAACATGTGGGCGAGCACAGACCACGTGCCGTGGTCGAGGCCCCAACTGTCGTTGTCCATTCCAACCCAGGTCGGCTTGACGACTTCGGCGATCTCCGAGGCCACGTCAGGAGCTCCTGCGGCGGCGTACTCGAACGCAAACAGCTCGTCGGGGAACCCGTAGAAGTCGTGGATTGTTCTGGGCCGTTCCATCGCTGTGATCGCAGTCGCATTGATGTACCAGTGGGCCGAAATCGCAACGATCGCTCGCGGCTTCGGAATTGATTGTGCGAAGGCGTGCCACGCGTCTGTGTGGCGGTTGTGTTCCAAGGCGTTCATCGGGCTGCCGTGCCCCATGAACGCCGCTGGCATGGAAGTGGAAGTCATTGCCGGCAATCCTTTCACTATCGACGCAGTCACTATCGACCCAGTCACTATCGACCCAGTCACTATCGACCCAGTCAGGCAGCTTCTGCGTTCTTGATTGCTGAGACTTCGAACTCGAGTGTGATCTTCTCGGAGACCATCACGCCACCAGCATCGAGGGCGGCGTTGAAGCTGACGCCCCAGTCCTTGCGGTTGATCACTGCGGTACCTTCGAGCCCGAGACGATTGTTGCCGAACGGGTCGGTGGCCGTGCCGACGACTTCAAAACCGACCGTAACAGGAAGCGTGACGCCCTTGATCGTCAGATCGCCGGTCACCTTGATGTTGTTGGCATCGACTGATTCGACCGAGGTCGACACGAAGGTGATCTGTGGGAAGGTCGGGGCGTCGAAGAAATCGTTGTTGCGGAGGTGGGCGTCGCGGTCGGCATTCCGGGTGTCGATGCTGGCGACCTCGATCGTGAGGTTCAGGCTCGATTCCGTCGGGTTCTCGGCGTTGAAGTAGCCGGTGCCTGTGAACTCGTTGAACGAGCCGCGAACCTTGGTGATCATGGCGTGCCGGGCGACGAAGCCGATCCGGCTGTGAGTTGCGTCGATGGTGTAGGTCCCAGTGGCGTTGGTTGTCGTTGTGAGGGTGGTGCTCATGATGTACTCCTGATCGGTATTGGGTGACGTTTCAACTACCGATACAACATAGGTGAAAGATCAACTAACCCCAACTACCATGATAAATTATGGTGACAAATAGCAGCAACCGGGTGACAGCGACCACGACAGCGACCACGGTCGAGCCGGATTGGCTGAGCGAGGCGGAGCGACGGGCATGGAAGGGCATCTCGCTGATGCAGATGCAGCTCACCGCTCGGCTCGGTCAAGCGCTCAACGACAGCGGCCTGTCGTATCAGGACTACTCGGTGCTGGCGGGACTCACAGACGACCCTGGTGGGCGAATGCGGGTTGTCGAGTTCGGTCGCCAACTCGGGTGGGAGAAGAGTCGCGTCTCACACCACGTCAGCCGAATGGTCGAGCGGGGACTCGTCACTCGTGAACGCTGTCCAACCGACAAGCGTGGGGCCTTCGTGGTGATTACCGACGAAGGCCGCCGGGCAATCGAAGCCGCCGCTCCTGGTCATGTGGCGGTGGTCCGTAAATACTTCATCGATCTGCTAACGGCAGATCAGATCGACACGCTTGACGTGATTGCCGAGACGGTGCTCAACAACCTCAAGTCCAACTGCGCCGCATTCGAGCCCTAACGCATTCGATCCCTAACGCATTCGAGCCCTAACGCATTCGAGCCCTAACGCGACGTCGGGAGTGACCGCAGTGCCGGTCACTCCCGACGGCGCGAATCAGGCGACGTAATCGTTTCGATCAGCCTGCTGGTGTGTCGACACCCGTCGGGTCTGTCGGTCAATCGTCGGCAGGGCGGCTGCGGCGATCAGCGTC
The DNA here is from genome assembly GCA_031416375.1 of Ilumatobacteraceae bacterium. GTDB lineage: Bacteria > Actinomycetota > Acidimicrobiia > Acidimicrobiales > Ilumatobacteraceae > Ilumatobacter. The sequence continues at coordinate 3,493 of JANOTN010000183.1, read as the reverse complement.
GCCGCCCCAAGCAGCAGGATCAGCCACGCATGTCCGCTCTCAATTTGAAGTTCGCCACCGAGCGCATTGGGCTCAACAAGGGCGACGATCGATCCGACCACCGCGATCGCCCCGAGGACGCGCATGCCTGAAAGCGAGTTCGCCATTCCTGCAATCAGCAGAAGTGCACCGAGTCCAACTTCAATCATGCTCAGTAGCTGTGTGTGGTTGAATCCGGCGACCTCAAACACGGGTTCGTTGACCGTGCTGTCGAAGTCACCACGAGCGATCGCGACGAGCCCGATGATCAGGATTGCGGCACCAGCGAGTGAGCTCACGATTCCGGCCATGCTGAACCGCTGACGTCGGCTGGACACCAACACCTGCGCGGCGGCATCCGTCCCGACGTGCACGCTGTCAGCACCAGCGACCTCAACATACTGCGGCGGCTGGACAATCTGTTGTTGTGGGACGACTGCGGTCGGCTGTACGAACTCGCCATCCGATTGGTTGCTTACGACTTTCATGGTGATGATTCCCTTCTCCTAAACAGGCAGGACATGTGTCCTGCCCGCCGTATTCCCATCAAGGGCGATCTGCAAACATCGACTCGCAATTGATTTCGGCTTACCGATGCCGTTTGAGCGTGCCAAACGTCGAGTCACTGGTGACCCTCGCCGTTGGTCAAGTCAGCATGATCCATGATCCCGTCGTCGGTCGGCAGGTCGACAGTTGGGTGATCATCAGCGGGACTTGAGTGAGGCGCGAGCGAGCCGTTGTGGCGTCCGTCCTCCATCGCCGTGGCAACGTCAACGTCGTCGCCTGAGGCCATCGGCCCGTAGCCAAGGATGAGGGTTCCGTCTGCGCTGCAGATTGGGCAACACGTCGCAATCACGGCCAGCATGTCGTCAGGGTCGGAGGCTCCCTCCATGCGCCTCAGGCTCTGAATCGCGAACTCGCTAGCAGCGATTTCAGTTCCGCACGAGTCGCAGCGAATCGTTGCGGCCTCAAGCGCCGAGAAATCAGAATCAAATCCGCTTTCTCGATATCCATTGATGATCTCAACCAGCGTGGTGTGGTCGGAGGGGTCCTCTGACGCACTCTGCGTGGGGGGCTCAGTTTCCGTTTCAATGTGTGACATGTCGGGGTGTGCCCAAAACACGCACCGGCCAAACGACGTGGGAGTGCTAAAGCAGGTGATTGTCGGGCCGGTCGCCGCCGCCCGTCTCGACCAGAAAGGAGAACCTGCCGTCCGGTTCGAGAATGCCAAGGTCGACTTGACCGACGTCGGCGATACCCCGTTCCCGGAGTTCGACCATCAGGTCGCCGACCGAAAGCCGTTCGAGAGCAAGGGCACGCTCGACGAAACGTCCGTCGCGGATCAAAACCACTGGTGTTCCGTCGACGACAGCTCCGAATCTCGGGAAACGGTGAGCGATCGTGCCGGTGACGACGACGAGAAATACCAGTGTCCCGGCCGTCAGGACCGCCCCGGTGATCGACGAGTCCTCCTGCGTGATCGCTTGTTGCACAACGTCGCCGAGCACGATCAGCAGCACCATCTCAAAGGCCGACATTTCGGCCAACTCGCGTTTGCCGGTGAGGCGCACCAAGACGAATAGCACGACGAACATGACGGCCGCTCGTACGACGAGTTCCATCAGGGCGCGACCCACGTTGTGTAGTCAAACGTCGCCAAGCGCTCACCGTTGAGGGTCACGATAGTCTCCGATTTCCGGCGCCATTGCACCCCTGGTTCAAGGCGCATGTCAAGTGACATCTCAAACGACTGTGCGCCGGCAGGGTTGAACTGGAACGTGACCACGTCGGCGGTTCGCGACACTTTTTCCGGTTGCGGTGTTACGAGATTGTGATCGAATGAGTCGAGATAGTCCGCCGACAGTGTGACGTCGAGTCGTTCGACGTCGGCACCGAGCCCGGTAACTTCGAGACGCCAGGCGACCGCCAAACCAGGCCGAGTTACATCGGGATACACGAGAGTTGTATTGATCTCGCTGGCCATGACGCGTTTGGTCGAGGTATGCACACCGAGCCGACCGGTGAGCCCAAACACGAGCACAACGGCCAAGGCGACAGTCCCGCCGCGCCTCCACCGTCGCTCACGGCGGGACTTGGCGATTCCGCCGTCAACCGGCAGCTTGGATGTCGTGCGTTGTGCCACGACGCAGGCGGGCCTCGGTTACCGCCTGCCGAGGATGAACAGTCCGAGGGCGATGATGGCGAGGATGATAAGGACGGTGTAGAGCATGACGTGTGCCTACCCCGAGGGCGATCGGATCAAACCGGCAACTGATCAAACCGTTTCTGGATCTCGTGTTCTCCAGGATCGACGTCGGATCTGGTTTGACCAGCACCAATCGAGGGTATGTCCCTCCCGATCGAGTCGACATGCGAGATCCGAGGCACGGGTACCTGACAATGCGAACCAACGCGATGGGTAGGATCAAAGGTATTCGGAGCATCGGTGCCAGACAACGACCAATTGGATGGTCTGACGCGCCATGAACGTCACGTCGCAAGAGTCGGCAGCGCTGAATCGCGAGTATGCGGGCGACCCTGCCACGTTGCGTTCGGCTCGCCACGATGTAGTCGATTGGTTGAATCAGCACCAAGCAGACCGCGACACGATTGAGCAGGCATCGCTGATTGTGAGCGAGTTGGCGTCAAATGCGATTCAGGCGTCACCCGGAATTTCGTACCAGCTTCGCTTGGTGATTGTCGGCGACGACTTCGTCGAATTGTCGATCACGAATCGAACGAGCGGGACTTACCCCCCCTCTCGGGGCAACAGGCGCTTACCCGACGCCAGTGCGCTGAGAGGACGCGGGTTGTCGATTGTCGATTCGCTGTCAGACGAGGTGACCATCGAGACTGTCGCCGCCGCCGTCGTTGTCACGGCTCGCTTCCGAGTCCTCCAGTCGCCATGACCGACGTCGATCCCCAAGAGGAACTTGAGCTGTTTAGGGCCTACGCGGCGTCGCGGGATCGCCGCCAGCGGAACGCACTGGTAGAGCGGTACATGGGACTGGCTGCACATATTGCCAAGCGGTACGGGCGGGTGGGTACCGACGACGACATTCGCCAAGTGGCGATGGTCGGGCTCGTCAAGGCCGTTGATCGCTTCGATCCGACCTACGGCGTTGCGTTCGCGGCGTTTGCCGGGAGCACGATCGAGGGCGAGCTGAAGCGTTACCTCAGGGATCAAACCTGGGTGGTGAGGGTGCCCCGCTCAGGTAAAGAGTTGCATCTGCTCGTGCGCCGGGCCATCGATGCGCTCGCCCAACAGAACGGCCGCACCCCGACAGTCGATGAGATCAGCGAGCACTTGAAAGTCGATCGCGATGATGTGCTTCGCGGTTTGGCTGCCACTGCGGCGTACGAGGTTGGCTCGTTAGACAAGTCGACCGATGCGGGCTTCGCGTCGACCGACCGGGAGTCATCGATGGCGGTCGAAGAGGTCGGGTTTGCAAACACGGTCGACAGCCACGTCGTG
>JANOTN010000182.1:0-6768 GCA_031416375.1 Ilumatobacteraceae bacterium | reverse complement strand
ACCATGCATGATCAGGAACGCTTCCCGGTCGTGAGCGCCGACGCCGACCTCGAGCCGAACCTCGCCCGTCTCGGGCTCCTCCATCACGCGGCACACCTCGAGGCCGCGCACCTCGCCGACGAGCACACCATGCTCGACGAGAGGGATCGCCCCCCCGGCGACGATCAGGCCACGGAACGCTTCATGCGAGTCGGGAATCGGAGGCGCAATCACGAACGGCTCCGGCACGGCGGGCAATAGCGCACGTCCCTCGGCGTGCCACACCGAGATCGGCAACGTGAACTCCGGTGCCCGTCTCGCCAACACCCCTGTACCCGACTCGGCGATCACGTGTAGTCCCGTAGCATCGGACCGAATCGCCCACGCCAGCGCGGCACCAAGCCGAGACGCCGGGCGATCGTCGAGATACACCCAGGCCTCGCCGGCATGCAGAAGTGCAGCGCCCATGCCGAACCGAGACGCGTCACCGACCGACTTGTCGCCGAGATGATCTCGAACCAACGCACGCAGTTTGAGCCCGTTCAACTGGCTTCGGCGCGATGTTGACGGATCGTCGTTAGCCATCGGCATGACGGTATCGGGCAGCGGGGTGACGGTACCCGGCAGCGCGTGTCAGTCGACGAAGTAGCCGAGCGCGTCGGCGATCACATCACACGTTCCGATCGGGTTTCCGATCGACAGCGCTCCGTCTGCGCCCAATCGGCAGATGACGAGATTGGCGATGGTTTGGCCGGGAGCGAGATTGAGGTTTGACGTCGCCGGCATGTCCCCACCGTACGGCCACACCGTGATGAACGAGTGCGCGGCGACGTTGGTGGCGGTCACATTGAGCACGACAGCGGTTGCCTCACGGGGAATTCGAGCGCGACCACCAATGGTGACTGCCAGCGTGCGATCGGGTCCGATCGGGGCGGTCGGCGAACCGAGACCAATCCGAGTGTCCAGCAGCCGCTCGGGCGGCATCGTCCTGAGTCGGCTCCCCTCGGCACCGAAGTAGCCGAATACGTCAGCCAGCGCGTGCGCAGATTCGCCAGCGCTATCGAGCGTGATCCGACCACCATCGCCAAGCTGACAGATCACCAGGTTCGGGACTGTGTCGTTGGCGAAGAAGTTGACATTCGAGGTTTGCGCCGGAGTCCGCCCGGCTGGCGTCATCCGAAGAAACCCAGGAGCGCTCGGTTCGGTGACCGTGAGGTTCATCACGACGGCAGTGGCGCCTGCTGCCGGCACGCCTGCCAGCCCGGCGACCTGAACATCGACCGGTACGAGGTGTTGCAACTTGCCAGGTCGGATACCCGCACCCGTTCGCGTGTCGAACAACCGCGACGGGGTGACAGACACCATCCGGTCACCCGCTGTTTCACAGAAGTAGCCGAACACATCGACGAGCACATGGGAGTTTCCGTGCGAGTTGTAGACCTCGATATGCCCGTCGGTGCCGACACCCATCACAACCAGGTTCGGGACCGGTCGGCCCGGTCCGCCGTTGATGTTCGAGGTTCCTGGCCGAGCGGACCCACCGGGATACACCGTGGCGAACATCGGTTCCGTGGCTTCGACAACGGTGAGGTTGACAGCGACTGCGCATGCGCCCGCCAGCGGGACTCCGGCAGCACCGGCGACCCTGACTCGAATCCGACCACCTGGGGCCAGCTTGCCGACCGGCACCCCGCCAGTCCCGTCCCGCGTGTCGGCAATCCGCTCGGGTGTGAGCGGGACGAACATCGATGGTGGACCGGAGACCGCAGGCGGGGTGCTCGAACCGTCTGGATTGATTCCAGGCCCACGCGAGAACAATCCGAGGTTCTCGAAGTTCCCGCCGAGCACATCGGACGAACCGCCACCCATCCACCCATCGAGAATCGAGGCGTAGTACGAACGGAAATCGACGTGATAGGGCATCCGATCCCACTGATCGAGCCCGACCAGCGAGGGCTGCAGTCCGTACATCCCGCCCTTGACGTTGGCCCCGATCACGAAATGTGGGGCTGATGTGCCGTGGTCGGTTCCGCCGTCATTGTCCCAACTGGTGCGACCGAACTCGGAGAACGTCATCACCGTGACTCGGCTGGCGTACGCCGGTTCGAGAAGTTCAAAAAAGCGCTGTAACGCCGCATTGAGCTCTTGAAGCTGAACCGGATGCGTGGCTAGTTGGTTGGAATGGTTGTCGAAATCGCCGTAGCCGGCGGTCAGTACCCTGAAGCCGAGGTTGGCGTTGATCAGCCGCGCCGCAACCTCAAGTCGCGCAACGATATCGGTCTCCGGCAGATGCTCGGGGATAACCGGTGCCAGCGTGGCGGCCATATCGAGCTGATCGACGAATGCTTGTGAGACCGAACCAAACCATGGACCGTTGGCGGTCGTCTGCATCGAACGAATCGTTTGGTACAGACGGAGGTCGTCTGCGTCGGTTCCGGCACCGAAGTTGGGTCGACCGGGAGGGACAGCCGTGCCTCGCTGCTGGTTGCCAATCAAGTGAAGCGGAACCGAGTAACCAACTTCGGCACCCATGTAGAGATCCTTGGTCCCACCAAGTTTGCCGTCGAGCCACCGACCGATCCAGCCCGTGCTGGCGATCGCGTTTGGTCTACCTGCCATCCAGTAGGCCATCGAGTTGAAGTGCGACAGGTCTGGGTTCTCGTAGCCGATCCCCTGGACGACAGCGAGCTGGCCCTGGTCCCAGAATCGTTTCATCTCAGTCAAGGCCGGGTTGAGCCCGACATTGCCGTCGAGCGCCAGCGTTTGACTGCCGGGAATCGCCAAACCACCGTGTTGGGTGTAGTAGTTGCCGTCGTTGAACGGGATCACCGTATTCAGCCCGTCGTTGCCGCCGTACATTGCGATCACCAGAAGGACCCCATCGTTCTGCCCGATCGGACCGGCCGCCCACGCCGAGGCGTCATAGCCGGGCGTCAGCATGTCAAGCAGAGTCGATGAGCTGCCGGCGAACAGACCGGCACCGGCACCCATCCCGATCAGCTGAAGGAAACGACGACGGTCGATTGCGTGCGAGTCGGTCTCGCCAACGTGCAGGTGCGCCAGCGCGTCCCTGGTGGAGATGTCGGTATCGAGCATGACGTCCTCCCTAGGCGACGTGGAATTCGGGGGCGAGTAAGGTGAGCAGAATCAGTTGGTTGCGTTCCCACCGTTGAGCATTTTGCGAGAACGTAAGCAGTGCCTGGCGCGAGGAGGGACTCAGCGTGACTTGCATGAGAGACAGAATCCGATCGACCAGTTGAACCGGCCCATTCGGCAGTGCCGCGTAGGTCCCTTCGATCTCGGCCTTCGAGATCGTGCCACCGCCGAGGTGGATCAATCCGTCACCGTTCCAGTACCCCCTCATCGTTCGCCGGCCGAATGACTGGGCGCAAGACGCACGTTGTGCCATTGCACTGGCGTTCACGAAATAGCCGTTGTGCTTCCAACCGCTCACGTTCGGTGGAAACAGCGGCTGCTGGCCCATTCCCTTCATCAGCCAGATCGGCACATTGTCGGTAGCTCGCAGACCCGTGGCCACGAGCATCGTCACGATCATGTCGACCGGCGACCGAACGAGGCCCTGCTTCACATCGGTTTGATAGAACTCGGTGCTGGCCAGCATCACCTTGAGCCACGGTTTGATGCTGAAATCGTTCGCAATCGCAATGTCACGCATCGCTGAGATCACCGTTGCAGGTGGTGATGTTCCTGCAAAGAATGTCCACAACTTCCGCGAGATGAACTCCGCCGCAACCAGACGAGTTTGGCGTCCGCGGTTGGCAACGTTGGTTGCCCCTGCCGGCACTATTCCGTTCCCGAGAATGACCTCGATCGTTTCGTAGCCATGCTGTGTGGGGTCGCCGCCGTTGTTGATCGTTTGACCAAGCAAGGTTTTCGGGTTGGCATCGTGCCAACCGGGATTCCAGACATAGGCGTCTGTCTCCCAGTCATCGGTGTGGCCAGTCCAGGCAGCGGTGGATGCTTCCACGTCGGCCTCGGTGTAGTTCCCGACACCAAGTAGGAACAGTTCCATCAACTCCCTGCCAAAATTCTGGTTCGGTGACGAGCTTCGGTTCTGGTTGTTGTCGAGGTATCTCAGCATGGCGACCTGCGTCGAGATCTTCTTGACCAGCGCTCGCAGATTGCCGAGACCATCGACTCGGAACGTGTCGATCTGCTCGCGCATCAATGTGGCAGCGCCGACCTTGCCGAACTCGGAACACAAGAGGCCATGCCAAAAGAAGCTCATCTTCTCCTGCAACGGTCGAGTGGAATCAAACGCCATCCGGTCGAACCAGAAATACGTCAACTCCATGCCGCGTTCCCAGTTGCTGTCGGCGGTGAACGTCACGGAACCTGGGTTGGCGGGTGCCGCCAAGATGTCGTCGATAGCAGCAGAGATCGTGCCGTCCTTGAGGGCGTTAACGCGTGCCGGACGCGCCACGAACTCGGTTCGTCGTAGCAAATGTTCTATGTCTGCTTGGACTGCCATGTCACCCCCGAAGTGCTCTCGAAGTGCATCGTCGGCCGCCCAACCGAACTGAAGTCGTTCGACCACAGTTTGATGCAATCCTGACGTGCCGTCAGATCAACTCCACGGAAAAATGCCAATACCGCCCTTCGCGAGGCGGCACTGGACAGGTTGTTGGATCAGTTGGCGACCGCGGCCGCCATCAGATCATTTTGGTGTGCGTGAGCCGTAGCGCTTGTTGAAGCGCTCGACACGACCACCAGCATCGACCAACTTCTGCTTGCCGGTGAAGAACGGGTGGCACTCGTTGCACAGTTCGATGAGCTGGTCACCGGGCTTGGTGGAACGAGTCGTAAACGTGTTGCCACACGAGCACTTGACGGTAAGTTCGGCGTACTTCGGATGGATTTCGGTCTTCATGTTTCACTCCTGCGAAATCGGACAAGTCAGGTTATCGGGAGAAAGCCGTTCACATACCAGGTTGTTTGGCGATCTCGGTCAAGAACTCTTCGTTGGTCCGAAACGTCCTGAGCCGGTCGACGAGCAGCTCAAGGCCTGGCGCTGCGTTACCGTCGGCGGCAAGCCCGCTGAGCACTCGACGCAGCTTCCATACCATCTGGAGTTGAGTGCGGTCGAACAGCAGTTCCTCGTGTCGCGTGCTCGACGCATCAACGTCGATCGCCGGGTAGATCCGACGCTCGGCGAGTCGCCGATCGAGCCGCAGTTCCATGTTTCCGGTGCCCTTGAACTCCTCGAACACGGCCTCGTCCATCCGGCTGTTGGTCTCGACCAGCGCGGTAGCCAGGATCGTCAGCGAACCACCCTCCTCGACGTTTCGAGCAGCACCAAAGAAACGCTTCGGCGGATACAGCGCGCCGGCGTCGATACCGCCGGACAGAATCTTTCCGCTCGACGGGGCGGCAAGGTTGTAGGCCCGGCTGAGACGCGTGATGCCGTCGAGGATGACGACGACGTCCTCGCCGTACTCAACCATCCGCTTGGCCTTCTCGATCGCCATTTCGGCGATCTGTGTGTGCTGCTCGCTCGGCCGGTCAAACGTCGACGAGATCACTTCACCACGCACCGTACGGCGCATGTCGGTGACCTCTTCGGGTCGTTCGTCGATCAGCAGTACCATCAACTTGACTTCTGGATGGTTCTTCTCAATCGACATTGCGATCGTCTTCATCACCGTGGTCTTACCGGCCTTCGGCGGCGACACGATGATGCCGCGCTGGCCCTTTCCGATCGGGCAGATCAGATCGATGATCCGAGCGGTCATGTTGGTCGGGTCGGAGGGGTCAGCCATCCGAAGTCGCGAATCGGGGAACAACGCCGTCAAGTCCTCGAAGCGACGACGGTTTCGTGCGTCATCGGGTGGCCGACCATTGATCGTCAAGATCTCGTGAACCGGCGGATTCTTCTCCTGCCGTTGGGCCGGGCGGAACATGGCGACGACATTGTCGCCCTTGCGGATCCCGTATTGGCGGGCCAGCTTGACCGGGATGTACGGGTCAGTTTTAGACGACAGGTAGTTGTTGAGTCGTAGGAACCCGTAGCCCTCGTCACGCATGTCGACATAGCCATCGACCTGGATCGGATCGTTGTTGACCGCTACGCCGACTCCATCATCGTCAGCGATCAGGAGGTCACGGTCTTCACCCTGCGGGCCATCTTGGCCGCCGCGACCCTTACGACGGCGACGACGACGACTGTTGCGACCGGTGCCGTCGTCATCGACTCCCCCACCGGTTTGGTTGTTGGGGCTGTTCGGGTTGTTGTTTTGGTAGCCGCCCTGATTGCGGTTGGCTCCCTCACGATTCCCACCCTGGCTGTTGGGGTTGTTGTTGCGCGGGCCGCGGTCGCCTTCATTGCGACGTGGTTGGCCACTGTTCTGTTGGTCTGACTGGCGCGGCGCACCCGCTTCGCCGACCTCGGACGATTCAGATGTCCCAGTCGGTTCCGTCGAGTTGGTTTTGCCAGCCGAATCGTCACCGTCGGCCTCCAGTTCCCAATCGGCTTTTGGTTCCTCGTCGAGGACCGGCGGTGCGACTGGTGTCGATCTCTGGACTCGGGCGACCCGTGCCGGCTCGGCGACCGGAGCCGGAGCGCTGGTGCCGTTCGAGCCACCGGTCAGGTCAATGATCTGATCGATGATGTCCGACTTCTTGTTGCGGGCACTGGGCTTGAGGCCGAGTGCCTTCGCTATAGCAATCAGCTGCTCTTTGTCCTTCGACTCCAGAACCGATTGTTCGAGCGCTTGTGCGGTCACGCTGGACCCTCTTTCACGTTTGGATTCCCCGTGCTGACGTTCAGCA
>JANOTN010000181.1:0-6276 GCA_031416375.1 Ilumatobacteraceae bacterium | reverse complement strand
GGATTGACCGGATCGAAAGTGACGTGCAACTCCAGTCGGGATCGACGTTTGAGCGGCCGGTCAATTTTGATCCACGTGAGGCGATTCCCGATGATCCGAAACTGATCGGTGCCGACGATTCAACACGCGACGCGCGCGTCTTGATTGATCGAGGGCGGGCCGCCGCGGCGGTTCGAGAACTCGGTGAAGACCGTGTTGTCGAGCGACGCTCCGACGGTTCGATCGAGATCGACGTGCCCTGCGCACATCTCCCGGCATTTCGGTCGTGGCTGCTCGGCTATCTCGAACATGCCGAGGTGCTGGCCCCTGAGTCGGTGCGTCAGAACGTGATCGATTGGCTTGAAGCGGTGGCGACATGACCCGGATTGCTCGCACCGGTCCGCGCCCCGCCGAGGAACGCCTTCGTCGTCTGCTTGTCATGCTCCCGTGGTTGATGGAACGCGGCGAGGTGTCGGTGGCCGAGACGGCGGAGCGGTTCAATCTGTCGGAAGCAGAAATTGCTCAGGATCTTGAGCTGGTTGCGATGTGTGGATTGCCGCCGTTTGTCGACGAATTGATCGACGTGTTCATTGACGAGGGCATGATTTGGGTTGGGATCCCACGGTTGTTCACGCGCCCGTTGCGGCTCAACTCGGTCGAGGCATTTGAACTGCTCGCTGCCGGTCGAGCGGCGATGGAACTGCCTGGAGCCGACGAGCACGGCCCGCTCGGTCGTGGCTTGGCGAAGCTCGCCACGGCACTTGGAGAGGACGACACGTCGGGCGTCCGTATCGACCTTGACCGACCGCCGCTGCTCGACGAACTTGCTGACGCCGCCTTGAAACACGCTCGACTGAGGATCGACTACTGGAGCCCAGCGCGCGATGAGGTGACGACGCGATTGATCGTGCCGCGCCAGGTCTTTGCCGATCGCGGCCAGTGGTACGTGTCGGCTGACGACGATCGATCTGGCCAGATGCGAACGTTTCGCGTTGATCGAATCGAGGCGTTTCATCCGACCGGCGAGATTGGCGAGCCGAGTGAGCTTGAACTGCCGAAGCCGGGTACATGGTTCGACGATGGATCGGTGCCGCGAGCGGTGCTCAGGCTGGCGCCGACGGCGCGTTGGGTGATCGAACGATTCCCGGTCGACACCGTCAGTGGGGCTGACACGGCAGGTTGGGTGACGGTGACGCTGCCGGTGGCCAGTGAACAATGGCTGGCTCGGACACTGGTGCGATTGGGACCCGATGCCGAACTGCTTGAACCGGCTGAATGGCGAAGTCTCGGTTCAACAACTGCAGCCCGGCTGCTTGCGCGCTATCGCCGTTCGTAGAGCGGATCGAGATCAGCGGCAGTCGCAACACCGTGTGCGTTGAGTAGGTGGGTCAGGACCTCGGCCGTTGCCAGCGCATCATGAAGGGCGTCGTGTGGTCGATCGTTGGTGACGCCGTAGCGGTCACACACATCGGCGAGCCGATGCGACCGTTCCCGGTTGGCGTCGAGTGCTCGTGACATCCGAAGTGTGCAGAGTCGGGGAGTAGGCGGCAGGTTAATGCCCGCCTTGCGAGCGGCGCGCTCGATAAACGACCAATCAAATCGAGCGTTGTGGGCGGTGAAAACAGCACCATCGAGGCGGCTGGCTAACTCTCGAAGCACGTGTGTGCGGTGCGGTGCGGTTCGCAGCGACGATCGGTCAAGCCCGTGTACGTGGCGCGGCCCGAGCCGTTGGAACCGCCAACGAAGCTTGACCAACGACACCCATCGATCGACGATCTGTCCGTGCTCGACCGTGACGACGGCGATCTGCAGTACGCGGTGCCGTTTCGTCGAGAGTCCTGAGGTTTCGATATCGACGACGGCGAACCGGGGGAGGTCGTCGATGGTCGTCATGCCTGCCAACTTAGGCGGCGGGTGTTACAGAGTTCGATTGAGCCGATTCCGGGCAGTCCTACAGGAGTTCAGCGGCGAGGCTGGCGACGTCGCTGCGCTCGCAAGCGGTCAGCGTGACGTGCCCAAAACATTGCTGACCCGCAAACGCGTTAGTGAGCACAGCGAGGGCGTTGTTCGACTCACCGAGGTACGGGGCGTCGATCTGGCTGGTATCGCCGGTGAAAATCACCTTCGTGCCCTCGCCAACTCTCGTCAAGATCGTTCGCAGCGTTGTCGGTTCGAGATTCTGGGCTTCGTCGATCACCACGATCTGGCGGTGCAGCGAACGTCCACGGAGGAATGTGACCGACTCCAAAGACAGTTGACCGCGGCTCGTCAGTTCGTCGATCAGTCGTCGGGCATCGCGGTTATTGCCACGTTCAGTGAGGGCAACGATGGCGTCGTAGATCGCCGACATCCACGGATCAAGCTTCTCGTCGAGTCCACCGGGTAGGAAACCAACGTCGGCCCGGCCGACGGGAATCAGCGGCCGATATACGGCTACACGTTCGTAACGCTGCTGCTCGACGACCTGCTCAAGCGCGGCGGCGATGGCGAGAATCGTCTTACCGGTTCCAGCCCGGCCGTCGAGGGCAACGACTGCAATGTCGGGGTCAAGCAGCAACTCAAGCGAGAACCGCTGCTCCTTGTTGCGGGGATGTAGCCCCCAGGGCTCGGGTGTCGCATGGGGCAGCAGCACAAGTTCGTCGCGTACGCGTCGACTGAGCGCCGATTGTGAACCGGAACGCAATACGGCGAACTCGTTCTCGATCAGTGCATCCGATCCCTCGACTGCGGTGACGTCGACCGCCCCGACGGCGTAGACACAGTCGACGGTTTCGTAGCCAACCTCGATCACCGACCAGCCGACAGGTCGCGAGTCGCGGCTGCGTTTCGTCAGTTGGTGTTCGGCTGCAGCGACGCCGAGGTGAGCCGCCTTGATTCGCAGGGCTGCATCGTTCGACAGCATCAGGGTCGGACCCTTGAGTGTCTGCCCGAGCGCCGCGCCGATGATCCGATTGTCGGGCACATTCGTGTCGAGTCCGTGCTCGATCAGGAGGTGCTTCTGGATCCCGTTGATCTCGATCTCGACGGTGCCGTCACCGCCGTCGCCGATTGGAACCGGCTTGGCAAGTGAGCCGCCGTGCTGTACCCGCAGGTCCTCGATCGTGCGGAGTGCAGCGCGGGCGGATCGGCCGACGTCGTCTGGGCGGGCCTTGAGACTGTCGAGTTCTTCGATGACAGTGAGCGGAATGATGAGGGCAGCGTCACCGAATGAAAGCAGGCAGTGCGGATCGGCAATCAAGACCGACGTGTCGATCACAACCCTCGTCCTGGTTGAAGCGGTCGTACTTGCGAGGCATTCCTCGTCCCATTCCGTACCTGAGTCATGCTGATTGAGCATTTGGTCGGTGGCGAGGAGATCGGTCACATGTACCCCTGACAACTCAAGATAGGCCAGGTTCCCGGACGGGCCCTGGCGGTCCCAACAGCAACCCACTCAGTTGTACAAGACAACACGGCACGGGTGGTGGATGCTGAGGGCGCAAACAGATGAAGGCAAGATGAATAGATGGTGTCGGAGCAGCCAGCGTGCGTGTTTTGTCAGATTATTGCGGGTGAGTTGGCTGCTGACGTCGTTTGGCAAGACGGCGAAACGATCGCGTTCCTCGATCGGTCTCCGTTGTTTCGTGGCCACACGTTGGTTGTTCCGAAGCGCCACGTCGTCACCTTGGCGGATCTACAGCGCGACGAAGTAGGCCGACTGTTCGAGTGGGTGCAGCGGATCGCGGCTGTGATGCCGCTGGCGCTTGGCGCACAGGGCACGCTCGTGGTCAACAACAATGTTGTCAGTCAGAGCGTGCCGCATCTCCACGTTCACGTGATTCCGCGAGTCAAAGGCGACGGCTTGCGCGGATTCTTCTGGCCGCGCGAACAATACGAAGTCGGGGAGTCGGGCAGCTACGCGCGTCGTCTCCGCGAGGGAGTCGCGGCTTCGCTTCGAGACTGATCAGGCGCTGACCGTTTGATCGCAAGGATCTCATTCAGCGATCGTTGCAAGTGCAACTAGATTTATAGTTGCATCATTGTAGTTTGATGCGTTTGATGAAGGTAGCCCGATGGGCCGCGGGTCGCGAATAACTGCGACTCGTTCATATCCGCTATCAAAGGAATGTTCATGACCAAGGCAGAACTGATCGATGCCGTAGCTGACGCCGCTGGCGTCTCCAAGGCTGATGCTGAGCGAACTGTCGGCGCGTTCTTCGACACCGTCGTCTCCGCTACCAAATCGGGCGACAAGGTTTCGTGGCCCGGCTTTGGTGCATTCAGCACCACAAAGCGCCCGGCACGTACCGGCCGCAACCCACAGACCGGTGCACCGGTCGCTATCAAGGCTTCGACCGCGATGAAGTTCTCGGCGAGCTCAACCCTCAAGTCCGCACTGAACTGAAAGCGAGAAATCTGATGGCTGCAAAGAAGGCTCCGGCCAAGAAGGCTCCGGCCAAGAAGGCTGCTCCGGCTAAGAAGGCTGCTCCGGCTAAGAAGGCTGCTCCGGCTAAGAAGGCTGCTCCGGCTAAGAAGGCTGCTCCGGCCAAGAAGGCTCCGGCCAAGAAGGCTGCTCCGGCTAAGAAGGCTCCGGCCAAGAAGGCTGCAAAGAAGAAGTGAGCTCGCTCACGTTGTGAAGTCGGGGCAGGGCCAAAAGCCCTGCCCCGTTTCGCGTTCAGGTGCAGATCAACAGTCAGAGGTCGCGGATCAGTTTGAAAATTTCCGCCGACCTGATGTGATGCTCGGCCCCGAGCCCAGCGAGTCGGTCAGCGATTCGATTCCTGAATGCATTGAGCTGGTCGCCGTTGACCGCTTCCATTGTTGACTCGAACTGGCTCTCGTGAGCTTCGAGCGCGTCGAGTTTGGTCTCGACCCATCCGGTGACGTCCTCGACATGGTCCGGAGCGTCGGCCTCCCACAGCAGGAGATAATCCGGACGATGGTGGGCGATCGCGTGCTCTCGGAAGAAATGCGGGTCGCGGGCGGCGACGATTGCTTCGCACGCCAGCAGGCCAGCGTGACGATGGTCCGGGTGCAGGCGATATCGCTTCCAGGGATCGTGACCGAGCACCACGTCTGGACGTAACTCCCGAATCATTCGGGCAACACGTCCCCTCGCCACAAGATCGCTGTCGAGTTCGCCGTCAACGTATTCGAGGAACACAACCTCACCGGCGTTCGATCCCGCCACGCGCTTGGCCGCCGCGCGTTGTTCGTGTTGACGACGCTCTGCGAGCGCTCGCGGGTCAGCGTTTGCATCCCAAGAGCCCTTCGATCCGTCGGTGCAGATGAGGTGATGTACGAGGCAGCCGTCTGCGGCCCACTTGGCGAGCGTCGCCCCGCAGCCGAACTCGACGTCGTCTGGGTGAGCGCCGATCGCCAGAGCTACGCGCGGTGTTGCCAGGTTTCGGCTGAAAGGAGGAGAATCGCTCGTTGGTACGGGCTGTCCCGGTTCGTTGGCACTCATGGAACGGCGAGCCCTCCGAGGATCGGTCGCAGGAGTGCAGCGACCTTGGGATGGCGACAATCATCGATCGTGTCGATGTCGATCGACAAGTACGCGTCTATGCGGACGGTGACGGCCAGCCCGGTCGCTTGCGCCGCTTCGAGATGGTGTCGGAAGCTGGCCGCCCCGTAGCAGGCCGGAAGGTCGGCACCGCACGGTCGGCTGAGCACGTTGGTTCCATCGCGTCGACGATCGGGAACCAGCACGATTTGGTCGGATTGGGCGATCGTCGCCAGGCCGGCCGGCAACGGCAGGTCGCTGTGGGTGATGACGACGTGTGCGAAGCCCTTACCGCCGATTGTGTCGACGCCGTTGTCGACTGCCCCGTTGAGGCCGAGGCCGGGGCTCCAGAGCACCTCAGCCCCTCGTTCGGCTGCCCACGCGGCGACCTCATCGTCGTCGCAGGCGACGAACGTCGGGAGTGGGCGAACAGCGTCAAGGACACCATCTGCCATCCAGCGAGCGAGGCGCTGCCGGTCGGCAGACGTGACGTGGTCGGCCAGTCGAGCCTTGGCCGCATGAAACGCCTTGATGGGGATCAGCACCGCCGTGTCCACGTCACGCACACTACGAGACTGAAGACTCCGGCTCGCCAGCGGTGCGCCTACCAGCTCGGACCCTCATCAGCATACGATCCTGACATGTCGCGTTCGTCGGAGATTAGGGTTGCCGTGATCGGTGCCGGTTCGTGGGGAACCACGGTTGCGGCGCTGGCCAGTGTCAACACGCCGACGCTGTTGTGGGCCCGTCGGCCACAACTTGCCGACCAGATCAACGCCGCACGAGTCAACCCCGACTACCTACCGAACTTC
>JANOTN010000180.1:0-4531 GCA_031416375.1 Ilumatobacteraceae bacterium | reverse complement strand
TCAGCTAGGGCCGAACTTTTGGTTACTGACACCAAACGTTCAACACCAGACAACTCGACGTTTGGCCACCGAACGTTTGGTGTCAGACACCAAACGTTCGGGTTGTAGAACGGTCATCGGTGACTGTCGGATGGATCACATCGAAGATCAGCAACATGTTGCACTTGTGTGAGAAGCATCACCACCTCGTCCACGAGGGCGGCTGGAAACTCACCATGACATCTGGCCGGTGGCAAACCCAGGCGTGCGTACTCAGCCGTCTAGCGAACCAGCAGTGAAGGCGTAGCCGAGGGCTCCGAATGAAAGGCCATCGGTGATCTGACCCGCCATGAACATGCTTCGGACCTCGCCGAAGCTATGCCACTCGATCTTTGCAGCCTCGTTCCGATCGGTCGGTTCGCCGCGATGCTCGGCGTCGAAGGACGTGAAGATGTGGAATGTCTGGTCGAGGATCCCGTTCGCCGGGTGAAACGAGCACAGATGTTGCACGGTCGTCGGCTCCCAACCCGACTCTTCGAGTGTTTCACGTCGGGCAGCTTGTTCAATCGTCTCACCGAGATCGACGGCACCAGCGGGAATCTCCCACCCCCACGTGTCGGTGATAAAGCGATGCCGGTACAGCATCAACACTCGGCCGCAGTCGATCAAGATCGTTCCGGCCGCCTCGCTCGGCATCCGAACCACATGATGGTCAACCTGGGTGCCGTCAGGCATCACGACGTCAGCGGTGACGAGCCGAACCCAGGCGCTGTCGTAAATCAGTTGGTCGCCCCGATGCAGCCATGTGCCTGGACGCCCGAGATCAGCCATGTGCGGTAACGATCAACGAACGGTCATTTCGCGGCGGCTTGGATTGCGGCCCAGACTTTGTTCGGGGTGCAGGGCATGTCGATGTGGCGGATACCGAGATGTGACACGGCGTCGATCACAGCTGAATGAACTGCCGGGGTCGAGCCGATCGTGCCTGACTCGCCGATCCCCTTGGCTCCGAGCGAGTTCACCGGCGTCGGTGTCTCCATCGGAATCCGTTCGATCTGGGGGAGCAGGTCGATCGAGATCATCGTGTAGTCGGCCAGGTTCGACGTGATCGGATTGCCGTCGCCGTCGTACCGGACCTCCTCGTGGAGCGCCTGAGCGGTGCCCTGAGCGACGCCACCGTGGACCTGCCCGGCGATCAGCATCGGGTTGAGCATCGTGCCGGCATCGTCGCAGGCGATATGACGGATGTGCTTGACATGGCCGGTTTCGATGTCGACCTCGACCACGGCGACATGCGAACCGAACGGATAGGTAGGCATCTCGGCCTTGAAGATCCCCTCTTGGATCAATCCGCCTGAATCGCTCAGCGACGAGGCCACATCAGCCCAGCTAACCGACACGGCTGGCGTCCCGGCAACGTGGAACGAACCAGTCGTGGTGTCGAGCACCACATCGGCGTCGTGAGCTTCGAGCAGGTTGGCGGCGAGTTGCTTGGCGCGCTCCACCAGAGCGATCGAAACCTCATGCACCGCTGCTCCGCCCTGCTGCAACGAGCGCGAACCCATCGTGCCGTTGCCGACCGGAGTTAGGTCGGTGTCGCCCCACACGAGGGTGAACTTGTCGATATCGATGCCCGTCTGCGCACTCGCCAACATCGACCAGGCGGTGTCGTGGCCCTGGCCATGTGGCGACGTTCCGGTGAAGATCGTGCCGGTCCCATCGTCATGGATCTCGATCTTGGCGGCCTCGCTGAAGTCCCCGACGGCACCGGTGATCTCGACGTACACGCTGACGCCAATCCCGAGTAGCTTCGTGTCGCCGGCGTCCCGCCGACGCTTCTGCTCTGCCCGCAACGCTGCATAATCAGCGTGCGCCAACGCCCGATTGAGGCTCTCCTCATAGTCACCGCAGTCATACACCTGACCGATCGGTGTGGTGTGCGGCTCCATGAACTTCGGGACAAGGTTGATTCGGCGCACCTCAACCGGGTCCATCCCGAGTTCGAGCGCAAACAGATCCATCGCCCGCTCGGCGGCGGCTGTGGCTTCAGGGCGACCAGCGCCTCGGTAGGCGACGATCGGGGTCGTGTTGGTGATCACAGAGATGCAATGCGCCTCGACCTGCTCGAAGTCGTAGACCGCTGCCGCCATCACTCGCGTGCAGAAGGTGCCCAACACGGTGCCAACCTCGGCGAACCCGCCCGAATCCTGAAACAGTTCCAGACGGAGGTGGGTGACCTTGCCGTCGCGTCGACCGCCAACGGTGATCTTCTGCAGTTGGGCGCGACCGTGCCCGAGCGCCATCATCGACTCGCTGCGGGTCTCCTTGAAGCGAATCGGGCGACCGGTCTGGCGGGCCAACACGCCGAGCAGGAGTTCCTCCGAGTAGCAGCCGATCTTGGCGCCGAACCCTCCGCCGACGTCGGCTGTCATGATCCGAACCTGGCTTTTGTCGATCCCGGTCGAGGCAGCGATTGGGTCGACGGCACCTTGCACGTGTTGGGTCGATAGCCACACCAACAGCCGGTCGCCGTCCCATGCTGCTGCTCCCGCTCGAGGTTCCAGCGGGCACGGGGCGACCCGCTGGTTCACGATCGTCTGGTTGAGCACCACATCGCAGTTCTCGAAGAACTCGGGGCCACTATTTCGTTTGCCGCCGACGAGGGCCGAATCGAACACGGCGTTGCTGCCAACCCGTTCGTAGATGTGGAGATCACTGGCAAGCG
Source organism: Ilumatobacteraceae bacterium (assembly GCA_031416375.1). Taxonomy (GTDB): domain Bacteria; phylum Actinomycetota; class Acidimicrobiia; order Acidimicrobiales; family Ilumatobacteraceae; genus Ilumatobacter. The sequence goes on along the minus strand of JANOTN010000180.1, from coordinate 1,827 downwards.
ACTCCTCGATATCGACCAGTGCCGGCAGTGCATCGATCTCGACAACGATCGTCTGGACGGCGTCGGTTGCCTGCTCGTACGTCTCGGCGACCACGGCCACGATCGGTTCTCCAACCCAACGGACCTTGCCGGATGCCAGCAGCGTGCGAGCGACACCGGGGTTGAACGGCGAGGCCGTTGGTTCCAGGCCGAGGTCGTCTGCGGTAAACACGCCGATCACGCCGGGCATCGAGCGAGCCTCGCCGGTGTCGATCGAAACGAACGTGCCGTGCGCGACCGCCGACCTGGCAAACACGACATACCCGGCACCAGCCAGCCGATCATCGTGCAAATCGTCGAGGTAGACCCCGCCTGTCGTCAAGAACTTCGGATCTTCCTTGCGGAGAACTACCTCACCCAGCACACTTCCAGCCAAGACACGACCTCTTCCTCATCAGCTTCCTTGTCAGCGAACGGCCGAACGCTACTGGCCGGGCCTCGCTACGGAGCAATAGTCGGTGTCGGTGGAGGGTTCGTTCGCAGCGCAACGATGCCTTTGACCAGGCTGTATGGCCAACCATCAGGCAGGGCCGTGGGAACCGGGGGAAGGTCGAGAATCGACTGACGGCGCTCGTCGGCCTCGACGAATCCGAGCTCCTCGCGGGCCGCTTCACGGACGCCGTCATCGGTTTTGAGCCGATCGACTTCGTTGCGAAGATCGTTGTTGACCGTCTGGAGTTGTGTGAGCTGATCGTTGCGTTGCGCCAGCCGCTCGTCCTGCCCGAAGTAGGTCTTGACCGGCAGCACGAACAGAGCCGCCGCAAGCGCACCGGCAACGCCGAGGGCTAACACGCCGAGCAGCACCGTAGAACGACGATCGCGGACGACTCGCCGATCGATCGGGATCGGACGGGTCAGGTCGCCAACACGCGACCGACCGCGAGCAGACGGACGCGGAGCCTCCGCCCGTTTCACCTTTGATTGCTTGTCGCCCACTGGCTTGCTCGCCATCTTGCTCACTGGGTGAAGTGTGTCAGGTGGGCGCGCCGGATTCGGGTCACGAGTGCCGCATCAGACGGCACTCGATCGACGTGCGAGTGCGTGGCGGCCTCGGAAGGCTGCCGTTTCGCCGAGTTCAGCCTCGATCCGCAGCAACTGGTTGTACTTGGCGACCCGATCAGATCGAGCCGGCGCACCAGTCTTGATTTGTCCGCAGTTGGTGGCAACCGCGAGATCGGCGATCGTGGTGTCTTCGGTCTCGCCGCTGCGGTGGCTCATCACGACGGTGTAGGCGTGACGGTGTGCCAACTCGACCGTGTCGAGCGTCTCGGTGAGCGACCCGATCTGGTTGACCTTGACGAGGATCGAGTTGGCGATTGCTTTGTCGATACCCATCTGGAGACGACGTGTGTTGGTGACGAACAGGTCGTCGCCGACCAGTTGACAACGGTTGCCGATCGCGCCGGTCAACGACTTCCACCCAGCCCAGTCATCCTCGGCCATTCCGTCTTCGATCGAGATCACCGGATACGTGTCGACGATTCGGGTCCAGTACCGCGTCAGCTCGTCGGACGAGAGCACCTTGCCCTCACCTTCGAGGTGGTAAGCGCCGTCCCGGTATAGCTCGCTGACGGCCGGGTCGAGGGCGATCGCAATCTCCTCGCCTGGCTTGAATCCGGCAGCCTCGATCGCCTCCATCAGCAAGATGATGGCGTCCTCATTCGAAGCCAGGTTCGGGGCGAAGCCACCCTCATCGCCAACCGCGGTAGCCAGCTTCTTGTCGTGCAAGACCTTCTTGAGCACATGGTAGGTCTGAGTGCCCCAACGGACGGCCTCGCTGAAAGACGG
>JANOTN010000179.1:0-3832 GCA_031416375.1 Ilumatobacteraceae bacterium | reverse complement strand
GTGGTGCTCGACATGATGCTGCCGGGCGTCAACGGACTCGACATTCTCCGCCGGATTCGGGCCGCCGGTGACATGCCGGTGATCATGCTCACCGCACGCGCCGAGGAATCCGATCGGGTCGCTGGGTTGGAGTTGGGCGCCGACGACTATGTGATCAAACCGTTTTCCCCGCGCGAACTGGCGGCGCGAGTCAACGGCGTTCTGCGTCGTGCGGCAGCGAAAGCAGCTCCGGTCACCGAGCGACTCGAGTTTGACGGTCTCGTGATCGACAACCGATCTCGCGAAGTGCACCGTGACGGAGAACTCGTCGAGCTGACGCCGAAGGAATTCGACGTGCTTGCTCACCTCGCCGCCCATCCACGCCAGGTGTTCTCCCGCGCCGACCTGCTGAGAGACGTCTGGCAGTCGTCGCCTGACTGGCAAGATTCGGCCACCGTCACTGTGCACGTCAGGCGGATCCGCAACAAGATCGAGGCTGACCCGGAAAGCCCACGTTGGATTACCACCGTGTGGGGCGTCGGGTATCGGTTCGAGCCATGAAGCAGCGTTCAGCGTGGCAGTTGAATCGGCTTGGGCGGCGATTCATGTGGGCATCTCTCGGTGTGCTCGCAGTCGCAGTGATCATGATCGTGGTCGCCGCCCAGCAGATGGTCATCAGTGATCAGGATCTCGGATTCCTGCTCTGGATCATGATCCCTGCGGCGATCGCTGCGGCGATGGTCGCCTATCTGGTGTCGACCCCGATCGCGCGGGACGCCAACCGCCTGAGCGACGCTGCCGTTCAGGTCGCGGCGGGTGACCTGACAGCGCGTACGGGTGTCGCTCGACGCGACGAACTCGGAGACGCCGCCCGAGCATTCGACCGGATGGTCGACCGACTGGGTGTGGTCGAGAAGGAACGCACCCTCATGCTTTCATCAATCTCGCATGACCTGCGCACGCCCCTGGCCGCCCTCCGAGCGTCGGTCGAGGCGATCCGAGACGGCGTCGCCAAGGACCCAGACGCCTACCTCAAAGGCATGGAACATCAGGTAAGCGCACTTGGTCATTTGGTCGATGACTTGCAGCTGCACACGCGTCTTGCCAGCGGCACCTTGGACATGCAGTTTGTCCGCGTCGACGTTACGGAACTCGCTGACGAGGCAATCGAGACGCTTCGTCCGTTGGCGCATCAGCGTGACGTATCGCTGCTGATTGAAGCAAATGAACGGGTTGCCGTCCTGGGCGACCCAGCGCAGCTGGCGCGAGCAATCCGCAACCTGATCGACAACGCCACCCGCCATGCTCCACGACATTCGGCGGTCCGCGTTCGAGTTGATGGTGATCAGGTGGCTGCACGGGTTCGTGTGAGCGATGATGGCGATGGATTTCCGCTCGAACTTCGTGAACGCGCCTTTGACCCATTCACGCGCGGGGACCCGGCCCGGGACACCCGTACTGGTACAGCCGGTCTCGGCCTCGCGATTGCCAAGGCGATTTTGACGGCACACGGAGGTTCCATCTCAATTGTTGACGAGCCGGGCGCAGTCGTCGAGTTCTCGCTTGCTCGTCTCCCTCGATAGGTCGACGTAACGTTCTGGTACGTTTTTTCTATGACAGTTTCTCCGACGAACGGCGGTGTCGGGGAGTCCCGACCGCGGGTCGTGCAGGCGAGAGCTAAGGCGACGCGACTGCAAATCCTGCTTCAGGCTGAGATCGCATTCGCTGAGAACGGGTTCGACGGTGCCAGCTTGACGGCCGACATCCTTGACCCTGCCGGCGTGAGCGTGGGGAGCTTTTACCATCAGTTCGAGAAGAAACGGGAGGTGCTGTTCACCCTGCTCGAATGGCGGCTTGAAGAGCGTCGAGCTGGCGCGACGCAGGCACTCGACACGAGCGAACCAACCTTGGGTGCAATGCTCCTGGCAGCCTTGCTGGCATTTTTTGACGATATCGATCGGCACCCGAACACTTGGGCGATCCAGTTCAGGGAGCTGCAGAGTCCGGACCTTGAGATACGCGCGGCGATGATCGGTGATCGACAGAAGTGGGAGGACACCGCAGCACAGATGCTGGAACGGTTCGCGGGTGTGTCCTCGTCTCCGGATCTTCGAAGTGTCGCTCACGTCGCCACGATCTGCCTGAACAGCGTCCTACGCGAATACTCAGCCGCCAGCGATGAGGAGCGGGTCGGTTTTCGAGAGCGGGTGCTTCAGCCTGCCGTCGAATTGTGCGTTGGTGGCGCTGAACGAATTCTGGGTGTCCCGTTGTAGCCGAGGTTGGTGTCGTGAGGTGCTCATATTTCACAGTTATTTTGCATGATCGATCGTGCCGAACCCAGATAGAACGCCTATTCTGATTCTTGTGGTGGTTTACCCATCGCATTGGTGTCCGGCTCCCGCTAAGCCGTTGACACCAACGGGCTCCGCTTGGTGCGGAGGCAGGTCCCGCCGACCTCCTCCGCACTTCCCGTTTGGGGCACTCACTCGTAGACTCAAGGTCGCATGTACGCGTCGACCAATCCGCCATCCACGCTGCCGCAGGCCAACGATCCCTGCTGGTGCGCCAGTGGCCGGAAGTACAAGCGATGCCACAAGAACGTAGAAGGCCGAGTGCTGCAAGGCGTTGTGTCACCGATGCGTTCCGTGCCCGACCACATCGCCCGACCGCCGTACGCAGAGACCGGCGAGGTTCCTCACTGGGATGAACCGCGGATCAAGACACCGGAAATCATCGAACGAATGCGTCACGCCGGCAAGGTCGCTGCGGAAATCCTGCGCCTCACGGGCGAGTACTTGAAGCCCGGGATAACCACCGACGAGGTCGATGCCTACTGTCATCAGCTGTACATCGACAACGACTCGTATCCGAGCACGCTCAACTATCACCACTACCCGAAGAGCCTGTGCACTTCCGCTAACGAGGTGATTTGTCATGGGATCCCCGATTCGCGGGCGATGCTTGACGGAGACATTATGAACCTCGATGTGACGGCTTACATCGACGGAGTGCATGGCGACTCGAATGCCACGTTCTTCGTTGGTGACGTTGACCCGCAGAGCCGCGAACTCGTGCGGGTCACCGAGGAGTGCATGTGGAAGGGGATCGAAGCAGTCAAGCCGGGCCGCCCGATCAGTGACATCGGCCGAGCGATCGAAGACCACGCCAAGGCCCACCGGTTGGGTGTCGTGAAGGCGTTTGTGGGGCACGGAATCGGTGAGCAGTTCCACACAGACATCCAGGTGCTGCACTACTACGACTCGCGGAGTTCGATGACGATGCGACCGGGGATGACATTCACGATCGAGCCGATGATCACGCTCGGCACGTGGCAGCACAAGTCGTGGGACGATGACTGGACTGCGGTTACCGCTGACGGCAAACGCACCGCTCAGTTCGAACACATGGTGCTGGTGACCGAAAGCGGCGTCGAGGTGTTGACCGGCGGCGAAGATGCCGTCTCACCAAACGCGCCATGGCATCGCTGAGATTGCTTGTTCTAACCGCAGCGTTGTACGCCTGCGGCGGTGCAGGTGACGCCTCGGCCGCGGTCGCTGGTCGATTTGGTCGAGCCTTTGGTGGCCGGTGACGTGGTGGCGTTGGAACTGGACTTCGAGTCGGCCGGTGAGATCACGGTAGCGGCTCTCGTCAGCGACGAGGCACCGTGAGACGGGCTGCGGTCGGCTTGCTGGCTGTGTTCGTAACCTCGTGTGGCTCCTCGGCTGCTCAGCGGTTACCGGACGTTGAGATCACAGCTCTGGACGGTGGCGAGCGTGGCCGACTCTCCGAGATCGATGGGCCGGCAGTGATCAATCTATGGGCCACGTGGTGCGGCCCGTGCCGTCGCGAGATC
>JANOTN010000178.1:0-2186 GCA_031416375.1 Ilumatobacteraceae bacterium | reverse complement strand
TGTGATCGTCGATCGGGTTGCCGAGATTGCCATCGAGCGAAGTGTCCCGAGGGCACAGATCGCGCTGGCGTGGATGCTGTCGAAACCGGTGATCACCTCACCAATCGTCGGCGCCACCAAACCGGAACACATCGACGACGCAGTCGCCGCACTCGACGTGCAACTCAGCGCCGACGAAATCGCCAGGCTCGAAGGCCCCTACACGCCCCACCCACTGGTGGGTTTTATCTGATCTGTTAACAATGGACGGTGACTCTCACCCTCTCCTACGCCGTCGGCCACTCCGAGCCCGCAGTTCGCGATATCACGCTCGGAGACGTTCTCCGAGAGGCCGCAGCCTGCGTTCCTGACCGGGTCGCGTTGATCGAGGGCATTCCGGACGCCGAGGCCCGTCGGCAATGGACGTATTCCGAGTTTCTGGCCGAGTCCGAGCGCGTTGCCTGCGCCCTCTTGTCGCGTTTTGAGCCGGGTGATCACATTGCCGTGTGGGCTCAGAACATTCCCGAGTGGGAGATGCTCGAGTTCGGAGTGGCGCTGGCGGGGATGGTGATTGTCACCGTAAATCCGGCATACCAGGCGGCCGAGTTGACCTACGTCCTCACCCAATCTAAAGCCAAGGCACTCGTGTGTGTCGATGCGTACCGCGGTAACCCGATGCTTGCCACGGCCAACGGAGTGCACCCGAACTGCCCCGATCTACGCGAGATCATCCGTTTCTCCGAGTGGGATGAGTTCCTCGCTTCCGGCGACACGTTCGATGCTTCGCTCCCCGACGTGACCCCGATGGATCCGGTGATGATCCAATACACCTCAGGCACCACCGGTTTCCCAAAAGGTGCCCTGCTGCACCACAGGGGCCTCGTGAACAATGCCTCACATTTCCTCGATCGGATGGGCCTCGGCGACGGCGACGTCTACGTGGCGATGATGCCCCTCTTCCATACCGCCGGCAGTGTGATGGCAGTGCTGGGATCCGTGTCGCTTCGCTGCACGCAGGTGCTCGTTGAAACCTTCGAACCCGGACTGGTACTCGAGCTCCTCGAAACGTGTGGTGCCGACGGCGTGCTCGGCGTGCCAACGATGTTGATCGCGATGCTCGAGCACGACGGTTTCGCAGAGACCAACCTCACCAACCTCAAGGGCGTGTGCTCAGGGGGTTCGCTCGTGCCCGCCCATCTGGTGCGCACCTTCGAGAGGGAGTTGGGTGCCCCCTTCACGATCGTGTTCGGCCAAACGGAGTGCTCGCCTGTCGCCACGATGACTTCGCCGATCGACACGAGCGACGACAAAGCGAGCACCATCGGTGCCCCAATGCCCCACGTCGAGATCAAGATCGTTGACCCCGAGAATGGGGAGACGCTGCCGATCGGCGGCATCGGGGAACTGTGTACCCGTGGCTATCACGTCATGCACGGGTACTTCGACATGCCGGACCAGACCGCCGAGACGATCGACGGCGACGGCTGGCTTCACACCGGTGACCTCGCCGCCATGGATGATCGTGGCTACTGCAGAATCGAGGGCCGCCTGAAAGACATGATCATCCGGGGCGGCGAAAACATCTATCCCAAAGAGCTCGAAGAGCTGCTCTTCGCCCACGACTCCATCGGTGGGGTCGCCGTGGTCGGGCTACCCGACGACAAATGGGGCGAAACCGTCGGTGCCTTCGTGCGGCCGGCCCCTGGTTCAACGATTGACAAGAACGAACTCGTCTCATACCTCCGTGAACGCTTGGCACCGCACAAGACACCAAAACAATGGTTTCTAGTCACCGAGTTTCCATTGACGGGTTCCGGAAAGATTCAGAAGTTCAAACTGCGCGAACAATGGGCCGCTGGCCAATGGACCGAACTCTAGTTCTCAGCTGAATACACGTCGTCGGAGCTCCTCGCGCCGCCCATCTCAAGGAGTCAACGTACTTCGGGCGGCAAGGTGGTACGGGTTCTCGCGGCGGACAAGGATCTATTAACCTATTTTTGTGGATTCGATCGGAACGGCATCAACGGCTGAGTGGATTGATGCGAACTGGAGTCTTGAGATCACGCTGGCGGAGTGGTGGCGGCGGCTGTTCGAGGCCGGGCTGACGTTTCCCTCGTGGCCGACCGGACTAGGCGGGTCCGGTGCCAACGCCGCCGATACTCGAACCGTCGGGGCGGCACTCGGGGCGGCTGGCGTGATTGGACCAC